>ONLM01000248.1 GCA_900318695.1 uncultured Eubacteriales bacterium
GGCGGACATTGGACGGCGAAGGAAATCGAGCGCGATGCGCGAGATGAAATGAACAGGAGATTACGATATGGAACAGAATGCTTTATATTATAAAATCCCTTATGTGAAAGAATTTGACACCGAAGTTCTGACCTGTCGGTCGGTGGATGATCCGGAAATCCGGAAATCTGTCTTTGGACAGGACGGAGCGGAAAGGCCGCTGTATGCCGTATATCTTCGGGATCATGGCTTTTATCCGGAAGGAGGCGGGCAGGCTTCGGATACAGGAAGTCTGCAAGGAATCACAGAAGAATTATCCTGTCGTGTATGTTCGGTACAGGAAGTAAAGGCGGAAGCTGACACGATCGTACATTACACGGATGCGGCGTTACCGGAAGGACTCCAGGTACATGCGGTGATTGACTGGGAGAAACGAATGCGGAACAGCCGGAATCACAGTGGCGAGCATATTGTGTCCGGTCTCGTGCACAGACATTACGGATATCATAATGTGGGGTTCCATATGAGTGATGTCATGACCATTGATTTTGACGGAAGCCTGAGTATGGAACAGCTTCTTGCAATTGAAAAAGAAGCCAATGACGTTGTTTTGGCAAACCGTCCGGTAAAGGTATTCTTTCCGGAACCGTCTGAACTGGAATCCATTGATTACCGGAGCAAGAAAGCGTTAAGCGGTACGGTACGATTGGTGGATCTCGGCGGTGCCGATCTTTGTGCCTGCTGCGGAACCCACGTTATGACAACCGGCGAAATCGGGCCGATCAAGATTCTGAGTGTCATGGGACATAAGGGTGGTGTCCGTGTGGAGATGTTCTGCGGTACCGATGCATTGGCAGATTATCAGAGGAAGCATCAGCAACTTCTGGAGCTGTCTCACCTGCTGTCTGCATCACCGGAAGAAATTTTGTCCGCCGTGAAAAATGTAATGAATATAAGTGCAGCGAAGGACCAGCGTATTGCGGAATTAAATGACCGGTATTTTATGTCTCTTGTCGAGCAGTACCGCTGTTGCGATCAGGTACTGATTTTGTATGAGAATGATCTCAATACGGTGGAGCTTCGCAAGTGCTGCGACCGTCTGATGAAACATACGGCGGCTCCCGTTGTTTTGATGCTTGCGCGAAAACCGGGCAGTGATGCGGAGTATAATTATGTGGCCGGCAGTCTTTCCGAGGATCTTCGTGCGCTTTCGAAGGAGTTCAATGCGCGTGTGCACGGCCGCGGCGGCGGACAGAAGGAAATGATTCAGGGCTCGCTCCGGGCGGATCCGGAAGAAGTCCGGTTGGTTGCAGAGCAGTTGTTCGGTCCTGTGTATGAGTAAATGGCAGCAGAACGGTTTAGAAACCGACCGGTTTCTGTAAGCAGAAATAAATTGCGCGAAACGCATCCTGTGCTATAATGAAAACATTGGCCTGAGGCTTTGCTATAGATTTTACAGAAAACGTTGGCGAACTGTGAAATGCCGGTTTCAGCCATATATCGCAGGGAACTCCGGAGCAGGACGTATCCGGATCGTAGGGGCAGCAGCCCCGGTTTTATAAAGAACATATTGGAGGAGAAAATAATGAGCATTCGTATCGGTATTCTTGGTTATGGCAACTTGTCCCGTGGAATTGAAAATGCAATCCGACAGAATCCGGATGAGGAACTGGTTGCGGTTTTCACACGACGTGATCCGTCAGCACTGAAGGTACAGACCGAAGGCGTGACCGTAGATCATGTGGATCATGTAAAGGACTACATCGGAAAGATCGATGTTCTTATGATCTGCGGCGGTTCTGCTACGGATCTTCCAAAGCAGACTCCGGAGTATGCAAAATATTTCAATGTAATCGACAGCTTTGATACGCATGCAAAGGTTCCGGAGCATTTTGCCAATGTTGACCGCGCGGCCAAAGAGGGCGGCAAGCTTGCGATGATCTCCTGTGGTTGGGATCCGGGTATGTTTTCTCTGCAGAGAATTATCGCGGAGTCGGTTCTTCCGGAAGGAAAGCACTATACCTTCTGGGGTAAGGGCGTTTCACAGGGACATTCGGATGCAGCCCGCCGCGTAAACGGTGTAAAGGATGCCCGTTCCTACACACTGCCTGTCGAATCTGCTATGGATATGGTTCGCCATGGAGAGCAGCCGGTATTCACTGCACGTGAGATGCACAAAAGAGAAGTTTTTGTTGTACTGGAAGAGGGCGCAGATGCTGCTGCAGTGGAGCATGCGATCAAGACCATGCCGGACTACTATGCGGATTATGACGTAACCGTTCATTTCATTTCGGAAGAAGAGATGAAGAGAGACCATGCAGAACTTCCACACGGTGGTTTCGTAATGCGTTCAGGTGTAACCGGTGAGAATGGTAAGCACCATGAATTTATTGAGTATAAGCTGAATTTGGATTCCAACCCGGAATTTACGGGATCGGTGCTGGCGGCTTATGCAAGAGCAGTGGATCGGATGGCCCAAAAGGGTGAGACCGGATGCATTACCGTATTTGATGTTGCACCGAAGTATTTAAGCCCGAAATCAGAAGAAGAGCAGAGACATACACTGCTGTAATATCGCCCCCCCGAATCATAAATAGCAAGGAGAGCATAGAGTATAATGAAGCGATTTTTTTCTATAGCATTGGCTGCGGCGGCACTGAGTGTAACCATGAGTATGACAGCGCTGGCGTCGTATCAGTTTAAGTCGGATGAGACAACCGGACGTGATATTTTTTATGAAGTACAGGAGGAGACCGGAGAGGAATCGGTCTACTCCGGCTGGTATGAAATGCCGGACAGCGGAGAATATCTTTATTTTGTGGATGGCGTTATGAAGACCGGCTGGATTACGGATGGCGGAAAGTTCTATTATCTGGATCCTAAAACCGGGCATCTTCTGAAAAACCAGCAGGTACAGAGTTTTTATCTTGGTGAGGATGGAGCAGCTCTGATTGATACGACGGCCCCGGATGGCACAGAACTTGCATACAATGGTTCCATCAAGCGTGGCAACCGTCCTGCGGAAGAATTAAACGAAAAGACGTTCGGCATCACGGAAGCACTTAAGGAATGTCCGGACAGTATTGCACATTTTGGCGGCCTTGACGGTGGAAAACCAAGCTTTATGAAAGAAAATGTAAACGGATTTACTTTTTACACTTTCAAAGGTGTTACCCTGTACGGCAAGGACACGAACGGAAAGAGCGGCGCGAAGCTTTTTGAAGGCGATGCCTGCTTCCGTACAAATGCCAAAATTGAGATTCGGCAGAAGGATGGCAGTATTCAGATTATCCGGCCGGCTGCATTGCAGAAGGCGGAATATCAGAATTTCAGCGGCAGAGTCTTTACGGATCCGGCCGGCTGTATTGAGTATGTTAAGGCGGTAGACTAATTATGACATTACAGCAACTCAAACAGGTTCTTACCGTGGCCGACTCCGGTTCTATGAATGAAGCGGCAAAACGGCTTTTTATTACGCAGCCGAGTCTCAGCGCGGCAATCAAGGAACTGGAAAAAGAAATCGGGCTTGAGATTTTTCTCCGTTCGAACCGGGGTATCGTGACTACGGCGGATGGAGAGGAATTTCTCGGCTATGCCCGTCAGATCGTTGAACAGTATCAGCTGATGGAAGAAAAATATGTGAACCAGGGAAAACGAAAAAAGAAGTTTTCCGTATCCATGCAGCATTATACGTTTGCGGTGGAGGCGTTTATCCATCTTGCACGGGAATTCGGCATGGATACCTATGAGTTTGCTGTAAAGGAAACCAAAACGATCGAAATCATCAATGATGTAAAGAACCAGACGTCGGAGCTTGGTGTTATGTATCTGAATGATTTTAATCAGAAGGTTATTGGAAAGATTCTTCGGGAAGATTCCTTGGAATTTGTTCCGCTGTTTGAATGCAGCATTTATGTGTTTATGGCAAAAAGCAATCCTTTGGCTCGTAAGACATTGCTTACGATGGAAGACCTTCAGGATTATCCGTGCCTGTCCTTTGATCAAGGAGAACGGAACAGTTTTTACTTTTCCGAAGAAGTACTGAGTACCTATGATTATAAGCAGATCATCAAATGTGACGATCGAGCCACCTTCCTGAATCTTATGATCGGTTTAAATGGATACACTCTTTGTTCCGGCATCATCTGTCAGGAACTGAATGGTGATGACTATACGGCTGTAAAGCTGGATACCAATGAAAAGATGACCATTGGCTATATTCGAAAGAAAAAGATGCCGCTCAGTACTTTGGGTGAACGGTATGTGGCAGAATTAAAAAAATACGAAGCGCAGGCGCTTTAACAGGAGTTTGATATGGATCAGAATGTTTTGTATCTACTGCTTTTCGCAGCATTGATACTGGTTGTTATCGGTTATGTCCTTTATCGGAAACATAAAGTGAAGAATGCGGACAAGCTGCAAAAGACGTTTACGGAAGATGAAAAGATTCATCTCTCTCTGGATAAAAAAGCAGATTTCAATCACATTGCGGAATTGCTGCTGGAAGGTTTGGGCGGAGCCAAGAATGTTTCTTCGGTAATGGCGGACGGACAGAGAATTAAAGCGGCGATCGTCGCTTATGAAGCGGTGGATGAAGCCAAACTCAAGTCGGCCCATATTGGTGGCGTTCTTCGCCCGCAGAAGACAATGGTGCATTTGATCATTGGCAGTGAGGCCGCTGACATTGCAGAAACAATGAACAGAAAGCTGCGGGACGAAACCGACCGCTCGTAAGACAAGGCGTTTGGCTTTGTTCAAAATCAGAAAAATAAAAATCCTCCTTTACGGATGAGACCGTATCTGTTTTATGAAACGGTACATTCGAAAGGGGGATTTTTTTATGACGTAATAGTAGGATGTGCGTACGGAAAGCAACCTCAATTTTTATAAAGGGATTTTCGAACCAGCAGGTAGTAGCCATATTCGAAGATCAGCATGGCGGTCCAGCCGATGGCACAGGCATACGCTTCTCCGTTAATGCCGATGCGTGGTACAAGAATATAGACGGCGATCGTACGGATCGAGATCTGCAGTATGGTGGAGACCAAAGTAATCGTCATATGGTTCATGCCGCGGAAAAAGCCCTGCATGGCGTTCGTGAGACAGGGATAGATGATGGTGAAGGCTTTTATGGTGAGATAGGAAACACCGGTGGTCATCATTATGCTGCCACCCTCTGCCGGAGTAAAGAGTTGCATCAAAGGCTGGCGGAAGAGAAGGATTAGAATGGCAATCATCGGATAATATAAAAGGCCGATGAGAATGCCTTTCCATAAAGTTTCCCGTACCCGATCCATCTTTCCGGCACCCCGGTTCTGTGCGGCGCAGGTCATCATGCCATGGCTAATGGTCTGTGCCGGAATGCGGCCGTAGTCTTCGATTTTATTTGCAGCATTGAAGGCGGCAATAACATCGACACCATGTACATTGATGACGCTTTGAATCAGCAGCTTCCCGATTGGTTGACAGGACTGTTGCAATGCAGTGACCATGCCGCCGGCCAGAATCTTTTTTAATAAAGGAAGGTCCAATATCATTTCCTGCCGCCGGATTTTGAGAGCCGGAATGTGAAGATAAACGTAGATGTAACAAAGTACGGCAGAGAGGGCTTCGGCAATGACGGTTGCAAGTGCTGCACCGAATACGTCCAGATGAAGACCAAAGATAAAAATGGCATCGAGAAAAGCATTCAAGATGGAAGCAAGAGCCACAAAATAAACCGGTGTTTTGCTGTCACCCACGGCCCGCAGAGCACTGGACATAATATTGTACTGAAAAGTGAAGATATTTCCGATGAAAATGAGACGGAGATACAGTACAGCATCCGGCAGAATCCGAAGGGGTACATGAAGTGACTGCAGGATCGGAGCCGCAAAGATCACACCAAGCAGCAGAATCACAAAAGAAGCAGCGCTTCCGAAGAGGATGGTGGAAGACAAGGCCCGCTTCAGCTTTTTGAATTCTCCTGCGCCGTAGTAACGACTCATATAGACAGAGGCGCCGATGCCAATGCCGGAAATACCCTGTACGATCAGTGTGGAAACCGGATTCGATACGCTGACGGCGCTCAGTGCATCTACGCCGGCACCTTTTGACACAATGATCGAGTCTACGGCATTGTAGGTAAGCTGTAACATATTTCCAAAGATGAGAGGAACCGCATAAGAAAGCAGATGCTTAAAAATGCTCCCCTCAGACATATTCCGCATAAGAATCTCCTGATGTAATGAAAGAATGTGCTGTCTGCCACATGTTTGTGATGAGTAGTATGTTATTTATGCATGGCATCATAAAATGTGGCGCTTATTGTTCATAAGTGTAGCACGCTTTCTGAAAAAATCCCATGGTGACAGATGTTTCCTCTGTGAACCGGTTCTCTGTGGAATAGCTTACATTCGAACTGCTTATAATACGGCTCGGGAATCCTCTCTGTGCCTTCGGCGAACCTTGATTTATCCGGACCGTTCCTATATAATGTTTTTGCTATTAGCGCGTAATACGCGCAATGCCGGGCATACCGGTTAATCAATAGAGTTAAGGAGAAATGGCGCTGATGTTTAAAAAAGTTGATTCAAACATGAACTTTGTAGAGCGCGAGAAGGAAGTTGAGGATTTCTGGAAAGAAAATCATGTCTTTGAGGAGTCAATCAAAGAACATGAAGGAGATCCTTCCTATGTATTTTATGATGGTCCTCCTACTGCAAACGGAAAACCTCATATCGGACATGTAGAAACTCGTGCATTCAAGGATATGATTCCAAGATACCATGCCATGAAGGGTGCAATGGTACCACGTAAAGCCGGATGGGATACTCATGGCCTTCCTGTTGAGCTGGAAGTTGAGAAGCAGATCGGCATTAACGGTAAGGAACAGATTGAGAAATACGGCGTCGCTCCTTTCATTGACCACTGTAAAGAGAATGTATGGAAATATAAAGGAATGTGGGAGGATTTCTCCTACAAGGTTGGCTTCTGGGCTGACATGGACAATCCGTATGTTACATATCATGATGATTTCATTGAGTCAGAGTGGTGGGCATTAAAGGAAATCTGGAAAAAGGGTCTGCTTTATAAGGGCTTTAAGGTTGTACCGTATTGTCCTCGCTGCGGCACCCCGCTTTCCAGCCACGAAGTAGCGCAGGGATATAAGACATTAAAGGAGCGTTCTGCAATTGTACGTTTCAAGGCGAAGGATCAGGACTATTATTTCCTTGCCTGGACAACAACACCATGGACACTCCCGTCCAATACCGCTCTTTGCGTAAATCCGGATCTGGATTATGCCAAGGTCAAGGCCGCAGACGGTAATACCTATGTTATGGCCTGCAGCCTTCTGGATAAGGTTCTTTCACCTCTTGCAGAGGAGGGGGAGAAGGCATATGAGGTACTTGAGACATTCAAGGGTACCGAGCTTGCCAATATTGAATATGAGCCATTATATGAGTGTGCAGCGCGTGCCGCAGAAAAGCAGCATAAGAAAGCACATTTTGTAACGGTTGACAGCTATGTTACAGCAGAAGACGGTACCGGTATCGTACATATCGCACCGGCTTTTGGTGAGGACGATGCCCGAATCGGCCGTAAGTATGAGATGCCGCTCATTCAATTTGTGGATAATGCGGGCCGCATGACGGAGGAAACACCGTTTGCAGGCATGCGCTGCAAGCCAACAGAGGATGAGGTAAAGAAGGGCGCAGTCAGTGCAGATCCGGAAGTTCTTAAGGATCTTGAGAAGAAGGGCCTGCTGTTCTCTGCACCGAAATTTGAACATGAGTATCCGCATTGTTGGAGATGTAATACACCGCTGATCTATTATGCAAGAGAATCCTGGTTCATCAAGATGACAGCAGTAAAGGACGATCTTGTAAAGAATAACAGTACCGTTAAGTGGTATCCGGAGACCATTGGTGCCGGCCGTTTTGGCGCATGGATCGAAAATGTACAGGATTGGGGTATTTCCCGTAACCGCTATTGGGGAACACCGCTCAACATTTGGGAATGTGACAAGTGCGGACATCAGGATGCCATTGGTTCTATCCAGGAACTTCGTGAGAGAGGCGACAATTATCAGGCGGTTCTTGACGAATTAAAGAGTAAGGGAAAAGAAGGTTATTCTTCGGATTATGTCGGCTATGAGCACATTGAGATGCATAAGCCGTATGTAGACCAGATCACCTGCACCTGTCCGGAATGCGGCGGTACGATGAAACGTGTACCGGAAGTAATCGATTGCTGGTTTGATTCCGGTGCCATGCCGTATGCACAGCATCATTATCCGTTTGAGAATAAAGAGCTTTTTGAGTCTCAGTTCCCGGCACAGTTTATCTGTGAGGCCGTAGACCAGACCAGAGGCTGGTTCTATTCTCTGCTTGCCGAGTCCACCATCCTTTTCAACAAGGCACCATACCAGAATGTACTGGTTCTTGGTCATGTTCAGGATGAAAACGGACAGAAGATGTCGAAGTCCAAGGGAAATGCAGTCGATCCGATGGATGCGTTAAACCAGCATGGCGCAGATGCGATCCGTTGGTTCTTCTATACGAACTCGGCACCATGGCTTCCAAACCGTTTCCATGACAAGGCCGTTGTGGAAGGACAGCGTAAGTTCCTTTCCACTTTGTGGAATACATATGCATTCTTTGTTTTGTATGCCAATATCGATCATTTCGATCCGACCAAGTATACACTGGAATATGAGAAGCTTTCCGTTATGGACAAGTGGCTTCTCAGCAAGCTCAATACCTGTGTAAAGACCGTGGATGAGAATCTCGCAAACTTCCGTATTCCGGAGGCGGCCAATACACTGCAGGATTTTGTTGATGACATGTCAAACTGGTATGTTCGTCGTTCCAGAGAGCGTTTCTGGGCAAAGGGCATGGAGCAGGATAAGATCAATGCGTATGAGACGTTGTATACCGCACTGGTAACCTTTGCAAAGCTTGCTGCACCGATGGTTCCGTTCATTACGGAAGCAATTTATCGAAATCTGGTCTGCACAGTGGATTCATCTGCAAAGATGTCTGTACATCTTTGTGATTATCCTAAGGCCGACGAGAACATGATCGATGCCGAGCTTGAGGCAACCATGGATGAAGTTCTTCGAATTGTTATTCTGGGTCGTGCAGCTCGAAATACGGCTGCTGTAAAGAACCGTCAGCCGATTGGTACTATGTATGTAAAGGCGGCGAAGGTACTCGACAGTTTCTATACGGATATTGTGGAGGATGAGCTGAATGTGAAGAAACTGGTTTTCCAGGAGGATCTTCGTGAATTCACATCCTATACCTTTAAACCGCAGTTAAAGACGGTGGGTCCAAAGTATGGAAAGCATCTGAATGCCATCCGCACACACCTTTCTGAAATGGATGGTTCTGCCGCAATGGATGAGCTGAATCAGAATGGCGTTCTGACCTTTACGGTAGAGGATACCGAGGTCAGCCTTACCAAGGACGATTTGCTCATTGATGTTGCAAAGCGTGACGGTTTTGTCACCGAGGAAGACAACAATGTGACCGTTGTACTTGACACCAACCTTTCACCGGAACTCATTGAAGAGGGATATGTTCGTGAGATCATTTCTAAGCTTCAGACCATGCGTAAGGAAGCCGGATTTGAGGTTATGGACCGCATCAATATTTATGTAAAGAACAACGATCATCTTGCGGATCTTATGAATAAGAATCAGGAGTTGATTCGTTCCATCGTTCTTTGCGATGATATTGTCCGTGACGTAACGGAAGGCTATGAGAAGGATTGGGATATCAACGGTGAGAATGTAACGCTCGCAGTTAAGAAAAATTCATAAACAGTCGATAAATATCGCAGGAACTTTTATAGGATGTTCCTGCGATATTTTTATAATAAAGCCGTCAAGCGGACGCCGTGCTCGCACGGGCGGACATTTGATGGCAAAGAAATCGAGCGCGATGCGCGAGATGCAGCTATAAAGCCATCAAGCGGACGCCGTGCTCGCACGGGCGGACGTTGTGTTTGCATGGACAGACATTTGACAATAAAGAAAATCGATTGCGATGCGCGAGATAAAAGTAGGTAATATATAAGAGAAAGTAGTATAATAAAAAAGTAACATTATAAAAAAGTCTGGAACAGGAAAACAAAACAGTTCAAGAAAGGAACCAACGTGGAAAAGTTCGATAAGCAAGAGTTTAAAAAAGCAGTGGAGAGCAATGCCCGTAAACTTTATCGGAGATCTCTCCCGGAATTGAATGACAAAGAAGCATTTTATGCTGTGGCCGTTGCTGTACAGGACTTGATCATTGATGACTGGATGGCGACACAGAAGGCTGCCCGTAAAAAGGATGTAAAGAGGGTCTATTATTTATCCATGGAGTTCCTGATGGGACGTGCTTTGGGAAACAATATTATCAATCTTACGAGTACGGATGGAATCCGCGAAGCCATTAAAGAACTTGGTTTTGATTTGAATGCCCTGGAAAATGCAGAACCGGACTGGGCGTTGGGCAATGGTGGTCTGGGACGGCTTGCGGCATGTTTTCTGGATTCTCTGGCAACACTTGGATACTGGGCATGCGGCTGCGGTATTCGCTATAAATATGGATTTTTCAAGCAGAAAATTGAAAACGGATATCAGAAAGAAGTACCGGATGACTGGCTGAAGGACGGAAATCCTTTTGAAATTCGGCGTGCGGAACTGTCTAAAGAGGTAAAATTCGGCGGATGGGTGGAAACGGTAAACGATAATGGTGCGCTTCGTTTCATACAGAAAGGCTATCAGTCGGTTATTGCGATTCCATATGATACTCCGGTAGTGGGATACGGTAATCATGTAGTGGACACATTGCGAGTATGGGATGCACAGGCAAGAGATACATTCCGTCTGGATGAGTTTGATAAGGGCAATTATGAAAAGGCTGTTGAATCCGAGAATATGGCCAGAAATATTGTTGAGGTGCTTTATCCGAACGATAACCATTATGCCGGCAAGGAGCTTCGTCTTCGTCAGCAGTATTTCTTTATTTCGGCTTCGATTCAGACGGCGGTAAAAGATTATGTTGACCGGCACAACGGAGATGTACACAAACTGTACGAAAAGGTAGCATTTCAGTTGAACGATACCCATCCGACAGTAACCGTGGCAGAGCTTATGAGGGTACTCATGGATGACTATGGACTGTGCTGGGATGAAGCCTGGGATATTACCAAGCGTACCTGTGCGTATACCAACCATACGATTATGGCTGAGGCACTTGAAAAGTGGCCGATTGACCTGTTTTCTAAGCTCCTTCCGCGAATCTATCAGATTGTGGACGAGATCAACCGGCGTTTCTGTGCAGAACTTTGCCAGAAATATCCGGATAATGCGGACTATAAGATTTCAAAGATGGCTATACTTTACGACGGCCAGGTAAGAATGGCAAATCTTGCCATTGTGGGAGGTCATGCCGTCAATGGCGTTGCCAAGCTTCATACCGAGATTTTAAAGAAGGAAACACTGAAGGATTTCTATGAACTTTATCCGGAGAAGTTTTCCAATAAGACCAATGGTATTACGCAACGACGTTGGCTTTTGCATGCCAACCCGGAGTACGCGGAGTGGATCACAAGTCTGATCGGCGATGGTTGGATTACCGATCTGGATAAGATCAAGAAACTGGCCGCTTTTGCGGAGGACGCAAAGGCGCAGGCTCGATTTATGGAGATCAAGCGGCACAATAAGGAACGGCTGGCGGCCTACATCAAGGAGCATAATCATGTAGAAGTTTCAACGGATGCCATCTTTGATGTTATGGTAAAGCGTCTCCACGAATACAAGCGTCAGCTCATGAATATTCTTCATATTATGTATGTATACAATCAGCTGAAGGATCATCCGGATATGGATTTCCATCCGCATGTTTACATTTTTGGTGCAAAGGCTGCTGCGGGCTATAGGACTGCGAAGCTGACCATTAAGCTCATCAACAATGTGGCGGAGGTTATTAATAATGATGAATTTATTCATGGAAAGATCAAGGTTGTATTCATTGAAGACTATAAGGTGTCCAATGCGGAAATAATTATTCCGGCGGCAGATATCTCAGAACAGATTTCGACAGCCTCCAAGGAAGCTTCCGGAACTTCTAATATGAAACTGATGCTGAACGGTGCGCTTACATTGGGTACGATGGATGGCGCCAATGTTGAGATCGTAAAGGAAGTCGGTGCGGATCATGCGTTTATTTTCGGTATGTCGTCCGATGAGGTTATTCAACTTGAGCATGATCGAAGCTATGATCCAATGACAATTTTCAATAGTGATCCGGATATACGACGGGTATTAATGCAGCTTGTCAATGGATTTTACAGTCCGGAAGATCCGGAATTGTTCCGCCCGTTGTACGATGCTCTTTTGAATCTGAATGAGTCCGATGTGGCTGACCGGTACTTCATTTTAAAGGATTTTGCGGCATATGATGACGCACAGCGAAGAGCGGTTGAACACTATAAGGATAAATCCTGGTGGGCACGTGCCGCTATTCTCAATACTGCACATGTCGGCAAATTCTCTTCTGATCGTACGATTGAGGAGTATGCCAAGGAGATCTGGGATCTTGAGAAAATCAAGGTAAAGCCTTAAATTAGATATAGAAAAGCGGATGCCGTAAACGGCATCCGTTTTTTTCGTGCTGGTTAATAGAGAACCGGATTTAAGAAGTACAGAATGCGTTCCCGCTCTTCATAATGAAGGCTCTGATACAGATGGAGCGCGACCGTGTTGTCTGTGCTGACCTGAAGAAGAATTTTTTGAAACGGTCCGTCAGAGAAATGCTCTACGGCTTCCATGATCCTGCGCCCGTGGCCTTTGTGAAGATAACGGTCATAAACTAGAAGACCGTGAAGATACAGCGTGGATTCATTATAGACATCGAGGAAAACTTCGCCTTCTTCGCAGCAGAGCGTGTCGGCCGGATTCCCGATGGAGCGTTCCAGTTTTTTTTCCATAAAAAGTTCGTCGTATTGATGAACTGCCCCCAGAGCAGACAGGGTCGCCCAGGTGTCCGGAGCAACGAAGGGAATGGCGGAAGGCAGTATCGCGTCGGAAGTATTTTCTAGTTCCGAAGCGTCCGGCTCATCTCCGAAGTGGATGGAAAGCGGTGTCGGATCAAAATTAGAGAGGGGCCGTTTGATCATAAAGCGGATCCGGTATCCCCGAAAGTCATCCAAAAGACTTTGATAGCATTGGGTGAAAAGACCGATTCCTCGCATTGCAGGATGGGTAAAGGCCTCGATTTCCAGGACTTTTTTTCCTCCAATGGTTTCGCCGAGAAGATATCCGCTGAGAACGGCCAGAATCGATTCCTCCAGGCCGGATTCTTCTTTATCTTCATTCCGGATAATATAATAAAAATCACTGTCCAGTTCGGTGTCATAATTGGTGTGATCTGCGAGATTACATCCCCGGATCAGTTCCGCGACGGCATCGTAGTCTTCGTCGCTCAGTTCTTTTATTAATTCTGCGTCCATGATACTCCTTTGTGAAACAATGCAATGAAACTATCTTATCCTATCTTCGGATGGAAGGGAAGGGGGCCGCTTGCAGAGATGTATGGGCTGTGTTAAAATATATTGACATTTTGAGAATAGAGAGTGTAGCGGTCGGTAGCAGTCAGATTCGGCACGATACACGTAGCATAGATGGGAGATCCGTATGGAAAAAGTATATAAAACGATGCGCAATACAGGCGCAGGTTCCATTGCACTTGGTATTATTATTCTTGTAGCTGGCCTTGTGGTGGGCATTCTTTCTATTGTAAATGGTGCACAGCTGTTAAAAAATAAGAATTCGATTACGTTCTGATGCCGCGATGGCAAAGCATGAGACTAAAAACCAGCGTATAGGCTGGCTGCTTTTTATGCTGTATCTTATTGCACTGCTGCATCTTATGTTTTTTTCGGAAATGGAGCAGAGAGGAATCGGTGTAAAAGCAGAATATACATATAATTTAGTGCCGTTCCGAGAGATCAGCCGATACATTTTTTATGCGGATAAAATCGGCTTTCGGGGGGTCATGTTGAATCTGTTTGGCAACATCATAGGATTTATGCCGTTTGGCTTTATTCTTCCGGTGATCAGCTCCCGTTGTCGTAAACACTGGTATAATGCCGTAATTGCAACATATTTGTTATCCTATGGCATAGAAATGGTTCAGCTTGTATTCCGTGCAGGAAGCTGTGATGTGGATGATATTATTCTAAATACGTTCGGCGGATTTTTGGGAATGCTGTGCTTTCATGTGGTTCAGCATTATCGCATTTGTATGCATTCGCGGAGAAAGGCACGGACATGAACCGTAACATAGTGGGAGGATTATTTTTTTGACCACAAAAAAACGATATAACTATATTAAAAAGAAACTGGCCCAAGGTACGTGGCCATCGATTTTTACAGCGATTCTTTCGTTTCTTCTTATGGGAGCATCCATCATGCTTTCCGTACTTCATGAAGGAAAGGGACCGTTGGTGCTTGGCGCATTAGGTGCAAGCTCGATGGTGATGGCACTGTTTGGGCTTTTCTATATGATTGCAGCACTGCATGATGAAGATAAAAATTATCTCCCGGTAAAGATTTCCGGTACGGTCAATGCTGCGCTTCTTGCAGCCTGGATTGTGCTGATTGCAGCAGGACTTCGTTAAAATATAAAGAGACGAAAATGTCTTTTTGCATAGACGGAATAAAGAAAAACAAAGGTAAGGACAAGGACCATAAACGATGGAGAAATTGAAGATGACAACAGCATATCAGATGCCGAAACGAAATGAGGAAAATGCCGGAATCTGTGAACGCATGGATGACAGCTTTCAGAGAATACGGGAGTTCTCAAAGGAACAGAGCGTACCGGCACCGTACCGGGATTATTTTTTGGCATGTGCATCTTTTGCGGATTCTCTGGAAAAATTCCTTGCTGCATTTCAAGAAGAGGATTTGGCCACAACTGAGCGGATTCCGGAATTAAAGAATTTTCATAAGGCACTGTTTCAGCCGTATCTTGTTTCGTATGAGATGTCTTGGCTGAATCCGGTCTATGCCGTAGAAAAGCTTGGAGACTGCGGTCCGATGCTTTCTGCTTTCTATCTGGAGGTTTTGCATCTCATTCCGCAGGCATTTGAAAAAAATTATGCGGCCATCACCGCGGTGCTTGAAACGCTGATTCAGCTGTACTGCAGTCTGGAGGACGATGCCGAGAACCCAAAGAAGCCGCAGGAACTTCGGGATATATTATATTCCTATGGGCTGGATTATTCCGAGAACTTTTCAAAGGAAGCCATGGATGGACTTTATATGCCGGAAAACAGCTATCCCGTTCATGCAGTAAAGCACAATGAATTTTTGAAAAGTGATGATCTTTACCGTATGGGTTATTATGTTTCCGAAGAGGTTTTAAAGACCTTTTCATTCATAGCTTCGCTTTCCGAAGAGAAGATCGATTGTATGGCGCGAACCTGGTATCAAGGCTTTAAGGATGGTTTCCGTCTGCAGGGAAAACCGTACGAAAAGAAATCTGTGATCAATTTTGTATACGAAGCGGGATTCGAACGCGTTGTTCGCAGAACGGCCGAATTGTTCTATGAAGACGGATTTGACTTTGCTATTCCTAGGGCATCGCTTCATTTTGTGACCCGGAATCCGGGGCAGGCGCGAGGCTTGTATGTAAGTCCGAACCGGCAGATGGATTATGACCACAGCTATGATGCGGCTCTGGTTATGGGAGATCGTATCGCGGCGCGCCTTTTGGAAGAACGCCGTGCTGTATTTGTATCTTACGGTGACCGCATTCGGCGATATGCAGGACCGGTGGTTATGGAATGCTTTGGTGAAGCAGAATTCACGCCGGTAGATCATAAAGAGGCACTTCGTTTTACAGAGCATCAGACAGAAGTGTATGGACGTTATCGGAATAATCTGCAGCTTCTGGTACATGAATTTGTATTGGAGGAAGAACGATCTTTTACGATCATTTCCTGGCCGCTTCCCGGCATAGGTAAGGATTTCGAGGAAATCTTCCGTGATACCATAGCCATCAATACACTGAAAAGTGAAGAGTATATGCCGGTGCAGCAGGCGCTGATCGATGCATTGGATCAGGCCGGTGAGGTGCATGTCACTGGCCGCGGCAATGATACAGACATTACGGTACAGCTTCATCCGCTTGCCAATCCGGAGAAGGAAAGCAATTTCGAGAACTGCCTTTCCGATGTTAATATTCCGCTTGGGGAGGTGTTTACATCCCCGAAACTGGAAGGAACACGGGGAACTCTGCATGTCCGCAAGGTTTTCATAGATGGTATACAATTCCGGGATTTGCGCCTTCAATTTCAGGATGGACGGGTTGTGGATTATAGCTGTGATAATTTTGAGGATACGGATGCAAGCCGTGCTTTGGTGAAGAAGATCATTTTCGGAGAGAAAGATCACCTTCCGCTCGGAGAATTTGCAATCGGTACCAATACAAAGGCATACCGGATGACAGAGCAGTATCAGATTGGAGCACGCATGCCGATTCTCATTGCCGAAAAGACCGGACCTCATTTTGCTGTGGGGGATACTTGCTATTCTTTCATGGAGGATATGCATTTATTTAATCCGGATGGAAAGGAACTTGTGGCAAAGGACAACAGCGTATCGGCCTGTCGCAAAACGGATCCGTCTAAGGCATATTTTGCCGTTCATACCGATATTACGATTCCGTACAATGAACTCGGAGATATTGTTGCGGTTTGTGCGGATGGCCGCAGAATTTCCATAATTCATGATGGCCGCTTTGTTCTTCCCGGGACGGAAGTTTTGAATGAGGCTCTGGATGAACAATAACGATAGGAAATAAAACACAATGGAATATACAAAACATAGATCCTGGCGCTTTACAGCGTGGCTTCTTGCGGCGATTCTCAGTATGACACTGCTTACACCGTATACAAGCTTTGCTGCCATGTATTGGCCAACCACGGAGCTGACAGCCGACGCAGGCATTGTAATGGATGCCGATACAGGAGCCGTGCTTTTTGCCAAAAATCCGAATGTAAAGGAATATCCGGCGTCCATAACCAAAGTGCTTACAGCGCTTGTGGTACTTGAACATTGTGACCTGGATGAAAAGGTAACGTTCAGTCATGACGATGTCTATAATGTGGATGCCGGCTCTTCCAATGCAGGAATTGATGAAGGAGATGTATTAAGCGTCCGGGATTGTCTTCATGCTTTGCTTTTGAAGTCCGCCAACGAAGCCGCCAACGGTCTGGCCTGTCATGTGGCGGGTTCTCGTGCGGCATTTGCAGAAATGATGAATGCCAAGGCTATCAGTTTGGGGGCGAAAAATTCTCATTTTGAGAATCCGTCCGGGCTTTTTTCGGAAAATCACTATACTACAGCCTATGATATGGCATTGATCGGGGCTGCAGCGATGAAAAATAAAGATTTTCTTGCCATAGAATCCGACATGTCCTATAAGTTGGGAAGTACAAAACGGAATCCGGATGGATACACATGCTATATGGAGCACAAGATGCTTCGTAAAGATACTCAGTATTCTGATTCGCGTGTTATTGCCGGAAAGACCGGCTATACGTTGGATGCCGGAAATACACTGATTACCATGGCGCAGGATAAAGGCCGAAACCTTGTGTCGGTTGTATTGAAAGATAAAAATCCATACCATTATGTAGATACAAAAGCATTGTTAGATCTGGGATTTAATCAGACGGAGAATCAGCCGGTAAACAAAGATCTTGTGGATGTTGAAAAAATCCGGGATCGTCTTGTGGCGGATACGATTGTCAATAAGAACTGCAGCGCAAGCGATCTGACGCTTGCAAAGGACATGGTTATTTCCGTACCGGTGGGCGCGGATCAAAGCGGTGTCAGTTATGAGCTCAATTATAATCTTCCGGAGGGAGTCAGCGACAGAGCCGTGGCGGAATTGCAGTATCTTGCGGAAGACGGACGGACCATTGGCCGCTATATCATTGAGAAAGAACCGAGTGTGGAAGTAATGATACAGGAAGTGCCTAC
>ONLM01000251.1 GCA_900318695.1 uncultured Eubacteriales bacterium
AAAAAACGAAAGTTTTTCACACGCCCTTTCAGCATGTATAGAAGATTTTTGCTGTTCCCATTTTGGGACAGTGGTTACACATAAGAAGATTTTGCGTTATCCCAAAACCAGATATGCGGCATCGGTTGCTTTTACGCTTTCGCCGGTTTCCTTCGCGCCGTCCTCCGTCGACTTTGCCCCATCCCCCGTGGATTGACTGCCTGTGGGAGCGGTACTTTCAGAAGTGCCGGACTCGGTATGTGCACTCGTTGCTTCCGAACTCTCGTTTTTCGAACGCTCCGCAATCAAGGATGCCGGAGAATGTTCTTCGCTTACTGGTAGTGGCTCACCGTTTGAACGAGACATGGCATAGCCCAATGTTTCCGGCACATGCCCGTTTGACTCTACTGCAATATGAGACGATATGGGGGTGGCGCTCCTCGTGCTGTTTGGGTTCCCACCGCTGTTATTCCCGGTGCTGCCCGTATTCCCGGCTGTCTCGGAAGACTGCGCTTTTGCGGCTTCCGCCTGCAGCTTTTTGACCTCAGCGGCCATGCCGGATTCTGCAGTTGCGCCGGTGCTTGTATTGTCCATACTTCTGGCCAATGTTTCATTTACGGCGTTGGGATTCTGTTTTGCAGAGACGCTTTGTGTGCTGGAGACCTGGCTTTGTGCGCCCTGCTTTTTCGAATTTTGCGTATTCGCATTTGCATTCGCCTGTTCAGGATGTCCCTGCGAAGACGGTGAACCATTCGAAGCATTCGCCTTTTCTGCGGTGTTGGTAGCCCCATTCTCTGAACTGTTTTCGTCGCCGTTTGCAACCCCGTTTGCGGTTCCGTCAGGAGAAAGAGTACCCGGCGTGGTACCGTCGTCCCCCGAAAGAAGTCTGCCTTCACTGTCCAGCGGAAGCAATTCACCGGCATCATTCGTCGGTCCGATCTGTTCCGGCGTTGTAAAGGCATCCAGCATATCCGGCATAGGAACGTCTCCGGTGAAGAGCATACCCCGGAAGTCATCCGCCTGCGACTTCGTGAGGAAAGTCAACATCAGATAATGTTCAATGCGAACGTGATCATTGATGGCTACGATGGCTCGTTCTGGTTTTTCTTCATCGTTTCGTATGGTATTTCGCCCAATGCCCCGTCCGGCATCACTGACCAGAAGGTCATTGGCTCCCGGTATGTAGTTTAGATCCACACCCAGGGTACCGGTGAAGCTTGTGACGTCGATCCCGGCTTCCTTTAAGGCAGAAGGGCCGATGGTTAAAGTATACTGGTCAATCCGTGTGAACTGATCGGCACGGATATATACCGGCTTCTTTAGTGCCGGCAATTCCGGCGAAATGGCTTGAACCGCGGCAGCATCGTAGTCCGGATATTTTGAAACGGTTTTCGTGATGGTGTCAAAAATAGTGTCTGCGAGAAGTTTCTGTCCGGCATTGTTTAGGAAAAGACCATCATTGGTATATTCCTTTCCCGTTTCCTTCCCCTTTGCCGAATCCTCCGGCTTCAGTATAGAAGGCATATCAATGAGCGCGCCGTGATAGGCCTTGGTGAGATTTTTTAACGAAGAGGTATTTTCATCCAGATATCCGAGCTCCGGCATCATGGCGCCCTGATGTCCCAAAAGTGACATCACACTGCAGCGCGGATATTTTTCCCGCAGGTTCTGCAGAATCGCCTCATACCAAAGATTAAATTCCTTCGGCGTATCGCAGGAACCATAGCTTAGGACGCAAAGGTCATAATCCTTTCCACCTTGGGATGCGTTTTTTAAGGAAGAAAGAATGCCAAAGCCGCTATAGGCACCGCTGGTTCCGCCCAATGCCAGATTATCGATGGTGATATTGACCTTGTATTTTTTTCGAAGAGAATTCTCCAGCAGAGAATACCAAACGGAACGCTTATTCTCAGCACCCAAACCCTGCCCATAGGCATCGCCCAGAATCAGGATCCGCACCGGCAGATGATCATGCAGCCGTTGATAAAAACTATCATTTTCTTTTTGCGATTCTTTTAATGCCATCCGTTCCATGGTCCGTTGGGTCAGGGACTGATCATAGACTTCTTTGTTTTGAATCCGAGCCCACTGCTGATAGTCCTTCTGGGATTTCCAGTCATGAATCACGAAAAAAGAGGTGCCACCTAACACAGCTGCCGCCAGGACGCTGCTTACAAGTCTTACAAAGGAGGGAGAAAAATCCGGATAATGATGTTTTCGATACATAGTTTGCCTCACGATGCCTAAATATTCAGAACCATTTTACCGAAGGGTGGATGGCATTTAAACGACGTATATGTCAGCAACGCTTTCGATTCCCCCTTATTTTTTATAAAATGTAGATGTTTCAATAAAAAATTAAGAGGAGCAGATATGTTAAAAGACCATCTGTCCGAGAAAGAACGGGCTCGTCGCAGGCGGCAGAGACCCCTTCGTATGTTCATTGCAGTCCTTATGGTCAGCGCTGCAGTAGGCGGTGTATGGATTTACAGCCAATACCGGCAGAGGCAGTTCGCAGTATCCGCAGAGAAACGGAGCGATTCTCCGGAAAGCCAGGAAGCCTTTAACAAACAGCTTCAGCAGGCCGGATTCAAAAGCCTCGGAAACGGCGAGATCGTTGCCGGGAAGAGTATGGGAAAGAAGGATCTGGAGGAACTGGCCCAGATTGCACAGGATCCGGAAAGCGCGGTACTGCATGTAACCTGTACGCCTACGGAGGATGTCAGTAAGCCGGCTTATGCGCTCAATGGCATCGCCGTGGAGGAAAGACCGAAGGTTTTCAATATGCCGGAGGTGATCTATAACGGCAAACGCTACAAACGGAATTCTGCCGTGAAAGCGTATCTGATTCTGGGTATCGATACCGACAAATCCCTGAAGGAAAAGGTGGACGCCCACGACACAGGTCGAAGCGATGGCATTTTCCTGGTGGCGGAAGATACGGCACAGAAAAAGGTTACTATTATTCAGGTACCTCGTGACACCATGTGCGACATGTATGTTACCGACTATAATTTCAATATCCTTCGGATCGGCCACGATCATCTGAGTCTGGCCTGGTGGATGGGCGACAATCAGGAGCTTTCCGGAAAACTGGCTTCGACCGCCGTTTCCTGGCTCTTTGGAGGACTTCCCATCGACGGCTATATGGCAGGACCGGCCGGAATCGTGAATAAGTTAAACGATTATGTGGGCGGTGTTACCGTGATGGTACCGGATGATGCTTTGGAA
>ONLM01000245.1 GCA_900318695.1 uncultured Eubacteriales bacterium
ATGCCCCGATCACAAAGTACTGCGAAAAAATCAAAGTGAAAAACATGAATATGAAAAAAGCCATAAATTCAGCAACAATAGCCTGATTGGATTTATTCCGGTAAAGAAGATTGATGGTTTTCTTTTCCGGATATAGATTGCTGCCACCTCGTTTTTTTGTTTTGAGGCGACTCACCGTGGATTCTCTTCTCACAATGTATCCTCCTCATTCTGTTCCGGTCCGTTGCCCAAAGAATCTGCGCTCTCTGCATCTTGCTGCCGAAGAAGTGTCAACGGATCCGGTGTGGTATCAATCCGGATTCCGCTTAAATCAAGGGAATCAAACTGGTTTTCCTCATAATCGATGTCTTCTGCATTTTCATCCGGATAAACCGAATTAGCGTAGTGAGTCTGATCAGAGTAAATGCCTTCATATTTCGGCGCTTCTTCCGCAACCGGTGCAATATCCAGTTCCGGATCTAACGCCAGACCAAAGCTCAAAGGGCTTAAAATCGCTTGCTTAAGATATTCTTCCTTCTGACCGTATTCCATAAGATCTGTAATTGGCCGCATAGGAAGTGTTAAGGTTCTCGCAATCGTTTCTAATTGCTTTTCATAGCAGGAACCACCGCCGCAATAATATAGAGTGTCGATGGTATTACCGGCATTGGAATAGCTATAGAAATTCAATACACGCATGATCTCTACGGCGCGGTTTTCATAATATGTGATGAGCCTTGGATGCTCTAAAATCGCATCCTGATTTTCTTCCGCTTTGATGCGGGCTACATGCCGCTCTTTTTCTGTTATTTCTGCAATCAGGGAAACGATTTCTGAAGCACCAGGCTCCAGATTTCTGGTGATTTCATAACATCCATGGCGGAAGAAATGAATGCTGTAGGCATGATCGCCCATATCAAGAATGGCATAATCTTTTTTACCTTGTAAGTTGTACAACTCGTCATAGCGCTGAATGACTCTCTGCAGCCCTACAACATCCGGAAGCAGTCCTACAATTCGGAGTCGTGCCGCTTTGGCCAGCTGCTTATATTGCTGGATCAGCTTTTTAGAGCAGGCTACAGTGAGGAGCTTCATACTTTTGTCATTTCGTTCGATTACAGCATAGTCATAATAATATTCACTGGAATCATCCGAAATATAATCATGAAATTCAAATGGCAGGTTCAACTCCAGCTGCCGTATGGTCATCAAAGGCAGCTCTACAGTACGGATATACAGTGCGCTAAGCGGGACACTAAATACGGCATTTTTAATCCGAATGTTGTTTTGCGCCAGGCTCTCTCTTAAAAAGCTCGCCATAGGTTCCCAAAAATGAATCATACTGTTTTTGACGAGGTTTTCCGGCAGAGGAATCGAAAAGAAGCCTTCCAATATACCTTTTTTCGTAAGGGATACCTTTAATTGGTAATTACCAATATCGATCCCGATGAGATTGTTATGTTTCATATGGTTTTCCCGTTTTTATCATCCAAATGAATCTTTTCCGCTTTTTACTGGAAGAAAATTCAAAATAGTAATTTCATATACCATTCCATGAGAGGCTCGCCAAAAAGAAGTGTTATAAAGGCGGCCAAAGAGATGGACGGTCCAAAGGGAATGCGTTCCTTTTTGATATACAAGGAGAATGCAAGTCCCAAACAACAGCTCAAAATCAAATGCAGCAATCCGAGAAACGGATGCTGGAGAAATAAACCTATGATGAAAAATAATTTAATATCGCCGCCCCCTAGGGATTCCGTTCCATTGATCCGATCGAAAAGCAGGGATAGAATCAGCATCCCGCATGAAAAAATGCACCCGGTCAGTAGTCCGTACAGAGATTCCCGGTATGGATGGAGAAAGAAGGTTCCTAAAAACAGGAGAATCGCCGCATAATGAAATCTGTCTGGAATTTCAAACGTTTTTAAGTCGATAAGGCTTAATCCTGTCAGTATGGTTACGAATGCCATGGAACGAAAGGCCATTACGGAAACATCAAATCGTACCATCAAAGCTACAAACGCCATACCCAAAAAGCACTCTACCAACGTACTTTCGCAGGATATCTTGTCCTTGCAGTAACGGCATCGTCCTCTGGAAAGTAAGAAAGAAAAAATAGGAATCAAATCCATTATCCCCAGAGGATGATTACAGGTATCACAATGAGAGCGCCCTCTCCAGACACTCTCGTGATTCATGATCCGCCACACCATACAATCTGTAAAGCTTCCTATGCAGGCTCCGAAGAGAAAAGTTATGGCTAAAATATAAATTGTCATAGCAACGCTTATATGAAGCATACTTTCTGTTGATCCTGTTGATTTCCCTATTGTTACAACTGATTTTCAGCATAATTATTTGCTTTTAGTATAGCACAGAACTATTGTTTATGCGCCGGATTCGCAGTAATTTGTTTTAAATTTAATCACTTTTTTAAGAATAGAATCATTAAGTTATTGTCTGCATTGTAAAAACAAAAAGCCGGGCAGAATTTAATTTTCAGCCCAGCTTTTTACTCTTAAATACAATTTTTTTAAAGCACTATAGCATCGTCCACACAGCTTCTTCAAACGTTCCATCTTCCTTGAAATGAAGTTCCAGAACCGCCCTTCCATCCGACGTTCCTGTATGAAACAGTCTGGAAAAAAGATCCGGATTATTCCCGGTGTTTGGAATCCCTCGGGCACCCGTTTCCATGTTCCGGTTCCCCCATTCTCTGGTTCGACCATATCCCTTTATAACGATGTTTTCTTTTTGCACCTGTGATCTAGTGTAGGCCTGTTTACTGGTGCTGTCATAGTAAAATACCGTTTCCATAGGCACACTGGATACAGCCAGAACAGAAGCTGCTGTAATGGCCTCGGTCACTTCCTCATGATCATAGGTTCTTGCCATATCAAGAAGGTGGTTGCAATAGCCGTCGTAGAGGAAGGTTAGGAGCATAAGGAAAATCAATACAAGCAATATATAAACTGCGTTGGTGAATCCCCTCTTGCTTTCCTTCTTCATGCTTCGCCATCCTTTCTGATCCTTAGCCTGCAAAGATCACGCCGTCAAATACACTCTCCACATCCTTACCATTGACCAAATGCGGCCAATCCGATGCATCTACCGGAATATGTACGTAGCTGCCATCCTCTGTTTGTGCATCAAACCAGGATTTGTCATCGGTCCGAAGCAGCGTAAAAACGGTGCCCTCAGAAAATTCCCTGGTATCCTTTGCTTTCGAACCATCTTCCGAAATATTCCGAAAAACAATAAATTTTTCCGCTTCTTTTAACGTGAATTTTATCGGACTAACATAAGAATAATACGCATCCTCTGCTTCTGGAAGACCTTTTTCGTTCAAATGGAAATTTTTAGCGATCAATGTCGTGCTCGCCAGATCAGAGCGGACAGAAAGGCTGAAATGATCCGGATCCAGTGGAATCATGTCATAGGGAGCGGCATAATCATCACCGCTTTCTTCTTTTTGCTCCAGAATCTTCCTTTTCTGGAGATCCACCATCCTTTTATAATGTATATCATTGTCTGTCTTACATTCTATCATCAGAAAATTTCCATGTTTACTATGGAACAGATAGATTTTTGCATCATAAAAGCCATATTCGTCCTTTACATCAAAGCTTTCACCGTCCAAAGTGACTTTAATTCCGTCAATGAGTTCCGGATCGTCTCCACGAATAAAGTCATAGGACAAACTGTGTTCTGCTGCATTCGAATCGTCTATGGTATAGGACAGACCCTCATCCAGCGTTTCGACGTAATACTTCGGTACTTCGAAATATTCGGAATGAAATAATTCCGGATGTTCCTTGTATTTTAGAAAAACAAATTCCGGTCCGGCAGCATAGGCCGTAAGGTCATACTGAGGGAACATGAGTTCCAACCCCTCCATTGAAAAAGCAAAGCGCATATTCTGTTGATCCACATGATCATACATCTCCCGGAGCATATCGGAAAGATTATCTCCGAGAAGTCCATCCTTTATATCTGGATAGTCTTTTAACAGTTCCTTTTCTACAACAGACAGAAATGCCTCTTTATCCTTTACGAGATCTTCAATCGCAAGTTCCCTGCCGTTTTGCATATCATAATTTATACCATAATAATCTACATAGCCATGGGGTCCGCCACTGAAGCTTTCTTCTGTAATGGCCAGACTCAGAATCCGACTGTCGCAGCGTCGAATTTTTGCATTGCAGTCGTCATAATAGTGATTTCCATAATCCGAATCCGGATCGTCCTTATGAATAGACTCATCTTCCTGCGCCATGCCTTTA
>ONLM01000242.1 GCA_900318695.1 uncultured Eubacteriales bacterium
CAAGCACTTCCATTCCGGGATGTGGCACCGGCGTTGCCTGCTCCCGCATAGCTGCTGCACATCCGGAAATTTCATCTATGGTTTCCGCCTTCGTGGATTTGGTGGAAAGCGCAGCCAGAAAAGCGGCATTCTGTGTCGCCGTCGTCTGCCCCGTCATGATTTCATTCATCACCGTGTACGCTTCGTCATAGCTCAAATCACCTTTACATGTTGCGATTTTCTCAATTGCTTCCTTAATCATCGTGTCTACCTTTTTCCTTTCTGTTCTTTTATGCTTCTATGACTTCCCTTACCCCACGAAGTTCTTCCAGCTTCTGTACCCGATCCGTTGCTGTCATAAGCGTTTCCCCGATCAGCACACCGTTTACACCATAGGACGCCAGTATTTCAATATCTTTCCGGCTTTTGATTCCGGATTCGGCTATCATAATGACATTGTCCGGAATCTGGTCCCGTAGTCTCTGACTGTTTTTCAGATCCACCGAAAAATCCTTTAAATTCCGGTTATTGACGCCGATCACCCGGGCGCCGGCCGCCAATGCCCGATGGATTTCCGTTTCATCATGACATTCCACCAGCGCGCTTAATTTCATTGCCTCGCAAAGATCCAGATAAAGTGCAAGTTCTGAATCCGTCAAAATCGCGGTGATCAGCAGGATCGCCTGGGCGCCGGCGGCTCTGGCCTCATAGATCATATACGGATCCACAACAAAATCCTTCCGGAGACAGGGGCAGGACACACTTTCTGCAATCTCCCGCAGAAACTCCAGATCCCCCCGGAACCATTTGGGCTCCGTAAGAACGGAAATGGCTGCTGCCCCGCCTTTTTCATAGTCCCTGGCAATACGTAAATACGGAAATTCCAATGTAATCAGTCCTTTGGAAGGAGAGGCGTGCTTCACCTCACTTATGATATGAATGTCTTCCCCGTGGAATGCCTTTTCAAACGGAAATTCCGGACCATTTTCCCTGGCCGCTCTTTCCAGAATCCGCGCCTTCAGTTCTTCCTCCGGTACCAGCCGCTTCTGCATTTTCACTCTTTCCCGGGTGTATGCCGCGATCTTTTCTAAAATATTGTCCTTTATTCCAGTCTCACCCATTGTTCACTTCCTCTTCCTGCCTGTTTTTATCAAGATTGATTTTCCTTAGGACCGCCCTCCGGCAATCTCTATAAAATTCCGAAGAATTTTTCCACCCTCCGGCGTCATAATGGATTCCGGATGGAACTGTACCCCATACACCTGTCGTTCCCGGTCCTCCACCGCCATCACCTCGTGGGCATCGGTTTCACCGGTAATCCGGAGCCCGCTTCCTTCCACCGATTCCGGCCGGATACACAAAGAATGATAACGGGCCACTTGAATCTCCTTCGGAAGTCCCCGGAAAAGCGGGCTGCTGCCATCCAACCGGCAGCAAGACTGCTTTCCATGCATCAGCCGCTCTGCATACCCGATCTCCGCACCGTATACGAGTCCAATGGCCTGCTCTCCCAGACAGACCCCCAGAATCGGACGTGTCCCTCGCAGACTGCGGATTACCTCCGGGCAGATTCCGGCATCCTCCGGTCTTCCCGGTCCCGGTGAAATTACGATGCCGTCCGGCGCCATGGCCTCTACATCGGCCACCGTTACCGCATCATTCCGGACGACTTTGAGATCCGTTGTAATGGAGCCCAGCATCTGATACAGGTTATATGTAAAGCTGTCGTAATTATCGAGAATCAGAATCATTGCTCCACCTCCGCCTGCCGCAGCGCACTCATGACGGCGGCCGCCTTATTTACACATTCCTGGTATTCTTTCTCCGGATCCGAATCCGCAACAATTCCCGCGCCGCTCCGGACAAAGACTTTACCGTTTTTCTTATAGGCAATACGGATTGCAATGCAAAGATCCAGATTTCCGGTAAAATCAAGATAGCCTATGCCGCCGCCGTATATCCCGCGCTTATTGCCTTCCAGGTCATTGATCAACTGACAAGCCCGAAGCTTTGGCGCACCGCTCAGTGTTCCGGCCGGAAGGATCGCTCCCACCGCATCCATGGCATGAAGCCCTTCTTGAAGCTCTCCACGTACGATAGAGCCAATATGCATAACATGACTGAACTTTTCGATGGCATGATATTTTTCCACTTCCACACTGCCAAAGCGGCTGATCCTTCCGATGTCATTCCGCCCGAGATCCACCAGCATATTGTGCTCGGCAAGTTCTTTCTCATCCTGCAGAAGTTCCTTCTCCAGCCGTTCATCCTCTGCTTCCGTCGCACCGCGCGGCCGGGTCCCGGCAAGAGGGAAGGTATGCAGCACCCCATCTGTGAGTTTCACCAGCGTTTCCGGAGACGCCCCGGCCACTTCCATATCCGCACTGGAAAAATAGAACATATATGGTGACGGATTGATGGTACGAAGCGTCCGGTATGCATTCAGAAGCGTTCCTTCATAGTCTGCCTCCAGCCGGTTGGAAAGCACCAGCTGAAAAATATCGCCTTCGTGAATGTGATGCTTTACGGTATTGACCATATCGATATAGGTATCCCGGTCAAACAGCGCCTTGACTTCACTTTTGAAACGTCCCGGTACATCCTCCGCCGGTTTTCCTTCCAGCAGAAGCTTTTCCATGCTTTCCAGCTGGAGCTCCGCCTGATGGAAACCTGCCTCCTGATCCGAAAGCTTCGCATCCACAATGAGAAGAATTTTCTGGCGAAAATGATCAAAACAGATCACCTTATCAAACAGCATGAGATCCAGATCTTTAAAATGTTCGCTATCGGCGGCATCAAGACGCAGGCTCGGCTCCACGTACTTCAGATAATCATAGGAAAAATATCCCACGAGTCCCCCTGTGAAGGTCGGAAAATCCGCAAGCTTCGGCATTTTGTGTTCCTCCAGGATCTGCATGATATACCGGGCCGGATCCTGTGTGTCCAAATGCATTCCGCCTGCATGAAAGTGACCGTTTTGACACGTGATTTCCAGTTTCGGATCAAACCCAAGAAAGGTATATCGTCCCCAGTTCACCCGATCTTCCACTGATTCCAGCATATATACATGCCGTGATACATTCTTTAGAACACGAAGTGCCTGAATCGGCGTAATGAAATCACTCAGGATTTCTTTCATGACCGGTACATATCGAAGTTCCGGATCTTCACGGAACGATAAAAATTCCCGGATGTTTGGCTTTATCATTCTGACCTCCTATCGCGCATCGCGCTTGACGGCTTTATAGCTGCATCTCGCGCATCGCGCTCGATTTCCTTTGCCGTCAAATGTCCGCCCGTGCGAGCACGGCGTCCGCTTGACGGCTTTATAGCTGCATCTCGCGCATTGCGCTCGATTTCCTTCGCCGTCTAATGTCCGCCTGTGCAAGCACGGCGTCCGCTTGACGGCTTCATAGCAAAAAAAGTCCCTGACAGACCTGTTTACGGTCTGCCAGGGACGATACATTCGTAATCGCGGTGCCACCCTGCTTCATGGCTTGCGCCATGCTCTCTGCGAGATACCTACATATCTCCGGCTACTAACGTAAGCC
>ONLM01000240.1 GCA_900318695.1 uncultured Eubacteriales bacterium
CATTTTGATGGCTGCAAATATAATAATGCGCGATACCAAAATGCTTATTGCTGCCACTGTCACGCTCTGTGCCAGCAGTGCCTGTGCCTATTGTATTATCGTACTGAAAAAAAGAGAGCTCGCCATTATTTTTCCGACCATTTTCTGTATGATTGCCTTTACCATCTATGCCGTAACCGGTGTGGGAGATGGCGCGGCTATGATGTGGACTATACTCCTCCCGATCGGAATGTGCTATTTTGTCAGTGTCAAATATGGTATCATTCTATCGGTATATTATAGTATTCTATTTGTTATTCTGTTCTATACTCCATTACGTGAAAGACTCAGTATCTATTATACAAAAAGTTTTATGGATCGATTTCCTTTACTGTACATCAGTCTGTCCATTTTTACGGGTATGGCTATGTACCAGTACCAAAAAAACGCGCTGCTGGAAATCGAATATACTGACAGACTGAATGAAGAGGTAAAGCAGCAGACTGCTGTGGCCGAAAAGCGCAGCCAAAAAATTGAAGAAATGTCTTTTCAGACGATACAGACTCTCGCTGAAGCAATCGATGCAAAAGATCCGTACACCAACGGACATTCTACCAGAGTCAGTCATTATTCTGTGCTTTTGGCAAAAGAACTCGGTTGGAATAAAGATCAGCTGCGGGATCTGCGCTATGCAGCAATGGTACACGATATCGGTAAAATCGGTATTCCGGATGCCATTTTATGCAGACCTACAGGATTGAATGATGTCGAATACGACATTATCAAATCACATACAACTATGGGCTACAATATCCTGAAAGACCGAACGCAGGTAAAAATGGCAGAAGATGTAGCTTTATACCATCATGAGCGCTATGACGGAACAGGGTATCCTAAGGGCTTAAAAAATGTTGAAATACCTGATGCGGCACGAATTGTTGCCATTGCCGATGCATTTGATGCCATGAACTCGAACCGCATCTACCGGAAAACGTGTGATGAGACACATATACGAAATGAACTTGTAACCGGAGCCGGAAAACAGTTTGATCCCGTTTTTGTGATGGCTTTTGTTAAACTGTGGGATAACGGAATTATAACGCTTGACGAATTTGAAAATGAAGGCCTTAAAAATCAGACCATAAAAATAGAATCGTTTCTTTTACGGGATAATATCAGAAAATTCATATCCTATAATCATACGGATTCTTTTGACTTGGGTAAGGACGAAATACCTCGACTGATGGAATCCATTTCTTCAATCGAGAAATGTTTCTCATATTCTGTAAAAACCGTTCAAATCGAATTGGAGTTGCAGCAAGCAGTTGAGTTTAATGAGAAAGAGCTGGAAAAAGCCATGATTCATCTGGAAGATGCCATTGATCAATCACTTCGGAAAACCGACATTGCTGTGCGTTACAATCATCAAAGCTATATTATCGTACTGGTTGAAACAATCTCTATCGATGTTCAATCCTATATTGGAAGAATCTTCCGCGAATTCTTTAAAATCAATGGAGGTATTTGGTTTATACCAACCTGTCAGATTCTTTCACAAAATACAGAGGAGCCGGACACAAACTAACTCCAAAAACAACCATTAGAAAAGGTATTCTCATTTTACCGCCTTCCACTGTAAAGGCCGTACATTTGAGAATACCTCTTTTTTCATACACTTTTACATAAATGTATGATGTCTTTATCATGAAATTATTTAAAAAGCTCGGATACAAGCTGGTTTACAAGCTTTCCATCGGCTTTTCCCTTTACAAGCGGCATAAGATTTTTCATAATCTTTCCCTTATCGGAAGCTGCTGGAGCAGTGATTCCAAGCTCTGAAAGAACCTTCTGAATAATTTCACGAATCTGGCCCTCGTCCATGTCTGCAGGTGCAAACTGCTTCAGAATCTCAATTCTCTTTTTTGCCGGTTCAATAATATCCGCACGGTCAGCCGGAGCAGTATCAATAGTTTCCTGAAGAATGCGGATTTCCTTTTTAACTATAGAATTTTCTTCCTCTTCGGTCAGATCTTCCCGTTTATCAATAGCAGCATTTTTCAGAGCTGTGAGCAGTTCCGAAGCTGCATCCTTTTTATCTTTATCTTTTGCCTTCATGGCCTCCATCATGATTTTACGAACTTCATCAATTTTGCTCATGTCAAATAATCCTCCAGTAGAACATTAAAATATAATACTACACATGTATATTTTAGTCTTCTGACCATAGAAAAACAACCGGAGAATCAAAATGGAAATCGTATCTATTTAGAACCAGATTAAAGTTTTTGGCAATGTAAGCCGATAAATTTAAGTGTACAAAAATATTTAGGAGGTTTTTATTAGATGAATACATCTTTAGTCCATTTGGATCCATATCAGGCGGTAGGTGTTGCAGCCGTCGTACTGGTTTTTGGCCGGTGGGTGACTGCAAAATTCCCGATTTTACATAAGTATTGTATTCCGGCACCGGTTGTCGGCGGGTTTATTTTTGCAATCCTAAACTTGTTTCTCTATGAATCAGGAATTGGCAGCATAAGTTTTGATACAACTTTTCAAAGCTTTTTTATGACTATTTTTTACTGCACAGTAGGAATGACCGCCTCTTTTCGTCAATTAAACAAGGGCGGAAAAGATGTGGCAGTCTTTCTAGTATTAGTCATCATTATTTGTACCATGCAAAATGTTATCGGCTGTATTCTGGCTGTTGTATTCGGACTTGATGCACGCCTGGGCCTTGCCATGGGAAGCATTCCTCTGGTCGGTGGTCATGGCACATCCGGTTCTTTCGGTCCACTGCTGGAATCTATGGGCGTATCCGGCGGTACTACCGTTGCAATTGCCAGTGCAACCTTCGGGCTTGTTGCCGGTTCCATCATGGGCGGTCCTCTGGCAAATCTTCGAATTAAAAAGCTCGGAGTGCACACTTTGGCATCACAAAATGCAGCACTTTGTGCCATTGAAGAAGATGCGGAAAGTAATGATAATGACGAAATTTCAACGAGAACCTATGCCGCAGCTTTGGAAGAAAATCGTAGATCCAATATCAATCAGGAGCGTTTTTTGAATGGGGCTCTAGTGATCGCATTTGCCGTAGGCGCCGGTACATTGATCTATGATTTCTTTATCAAAGTCGGTATTACTTTCCCGACCTACATCGGTGCAATGCTTTTAGCATGCGTCATTCGAAATGCCACAGACTACAAAAAAATAGATATCCCTCTGGAAGAAATTGACTGTATCGGTCATCTGAGTCTGAATCTCTATCTTGCTTTAGCTCTTATGGGATTAAAGCTCTGGGAACTTTCCAGCCTTGCCATTGCCATGATCGTAATTCTTCTTGCACAGTGCATTGCGCTTGCACTTTTTGCATATTTCCCTGTCTTCCATGCCATGGGAAAGAACTACGAAGCTTCTTGCTTTGTTACCGCTTCCTGTGGCTTTGGCATGGGCGCCACAGCAAATGCTATGGCCAATGTAGCCGCCGTAAACAAAAAATACGGTCCTTCTCCGAAGGCCTTATTTATTGTGCCATTGGTCGGTGCCCTGTTTATTGATTTCTTTAACAGTCTGATCATAACCGGATTTTTAAATGTACTGCGCTGACATTCTTATCAACCCCACTTCTTTGATTTGATTGTAGAAGACGGTACGGTAAATTGGTGTAAAGCACGTAGCAAGATATATGAAAGCGGTGCAATCGGCAACATTTAAATATTACCGATTGCACCGCTGATATTTTATTACCCTCACCGGATAGAAGCCAATATTATACTTTCTGTCCGCTTTTCCAAATGTTCATTGGAGAATTTTTACAGATAACCCGCCAGAAGAATAGACAGGCAATATAATTTACCTTTCGTTGGGTCAATGGAAAACAACTCTGTCATTTGTGACAGCCGATATTTCACCGTATTCAAATGCACACCAAGTATTTCCGAAGTTCTGTGTTTGGACTCAGCATTACTTAAATATGTCACAAAAGTTTTATAATATTCTGTATGATATTTCTCATCATAATCGATCATTCTGCGGATTTCCGGCATAATATAAGCCTCCTCATTTTTGATCTGTGCATGAAGGGCTGCTTTGGCAAAGTTAAGGTAGTGATCTTCAAATTTCTCAATTTGCTCAGAACCGGTTTGCAAAGCAAATTCTGCCTGATCTGCATAATTTGCTACTACATGCAGCTGATCAAAAGGAAGACTATATCCAAATCGCATATCAGCGGTACAGAGATGCTTCGGAATATGACTGTTGACCGGAACCAAAAGAAAGCATCGGTTGCGGAACAACGTACTTAAAATATATGGACATTCCCGACGCAGATCCGAAATAAACGCACTATATATATCAAACCGATGCTCCTCTTTGGTTTCGACGCAAACAATCTGATAGGTTGCCTGTTTATGGTACAATTCCTCCGATAAAATTCGATGGGCTATAGCTTCGCTGTCATCATCATTCTGAAGCAGCAGAATCAATGCCTGTTCCAATGTATTGTTGGTTGTTGTGAGGTAACTCCGTAAATAGATGGAGGCCCCCTGCGCAATATTCAATGTATTCTTAACATCCATCGGATGATCCAGCACGATAGAAAGCTTTCCTACGATACGGTCCTGAAAAATTACGTTCAAAACGACCATGTCCTTATCAAAACTGTCATCATGAATATATACAGGTCCATGATTTCCGGTCACTTTTTGAAAAAGCCCGCTTTCAAGCCATTCCTTGATGTGCCCCATAGTCTTTCCGGAAGTAAAATCCTCGATATATACATAGGAATCCGGTGTATGGGAATATGCCAGAAGATGATAAGCATTATCCATGATCCACAAAGGATTGCCAAAACGTTTTCCACAAGCATCTATAAAGGAATCCAGATCCTCACATGTTGTAATCAGTTCAAAAAAATCTATAGTATTCATGATTGATTCTTCCTATGTTCTTCTTTTGTCCTTAACGGTAAATCGATCTTTGATTCATCACGGTCTTTTACATACACCTGCGTTGTTTTTATATCGCTGTGTCCCATCAGAGACTGCAAATGAACAAGATTCGGATTGTGCTGATAATATTCCGTTGCAAAGGTGGAACGTAGTTTATGTGGCGTTATTTTATGTCCGTCTGTCTGAAATACTTCTGCAACATTGGCGTATTTTTTTACAAGTCTTTGAATAGCACGAACGCCTATTCGCTGATAATACATGGTAAGGAAGAGCGCCGTGTCCTCCGTTTTTCCCAGCGTTTCTTTACGAAGGCGGAAGGATTCCAGATATGTTTCCAGATATTCCGCAACTTCCGCACTAAAATGGAGCAACTGTAATTTATTATTCTTTCTATGTACCATAATAGAATGTTCTTTCATATTGAGATCCGATAAATTTAAACCAACACACTCGGAAACTCGTATACCGGTATTAAACATTAAACCCAAAAGAGCAATGTCTCTGGTACCAATAGCCGGATTATCATGATACGATTGCTGACGATCTGTCAGACCAGTCCCATATTCTATGGAATCCAGCATATTATTTTTTTCGGATTCCGTAAGAACAACAACATCGTGATGCGGCAGCTTCGCAGATTCGACAAGTACTGCGGGGTTATGCTGTATAAATCCATGGCTATAGAGAAATTTGTATAAAGAACGAATAGAGGCAAGATTCCGTTTTAACGATGCACTGGATCGTTGCTTCACATCCCCGTTAACACGAATATATTTGATATCACTAAAATATTCCTCCAAATCCATTGTCGACAGCTGATCCAGAAATTCCGGTGTTATGGCAGAAAGAGGCTGATTTTTTAACAATGGATTTTTTTCTGTCAGATAGGTAAAAAATACTTCGATATCATTAATATAGCCATTTCGTGTTCCGGAGGATTTATTATTGATCGCGTTCAAATACTGGCGCATAAACCTCGGCATATTCTGAATACGCAAATCCGTCAGTTCATCATATTTGGCATTTAAGCGATCCCGATACAGTGACATGTTTCTCCTCTTAACATCGCGTCGCAAAATAGATGTTTTGCGACGCGATACATACTACTCTTTAATGCTTCACACAGTCCTTTCTAGCGGTACTATACCTTTAAAAAGATCTCGTTATGCATACACATTCAAACTATTGTTCCAAACATCATTTAATGTGCTTAATTATAGCATGAAGCAACTTAAATGAGAACAAAGAAAGAACGAGAAGGTTGTCTTGGGGAAAAGAACAACCTTCTCGTTCAATATGTTTTTTATTTGAATGACATCAGCCCTTCACATACTTTGCAGCTTCTTCACCGCAAATATGACCACCGGTTAATGCAGACATCATACTTACACCTTCAACAAGCGGATAAGAGTTATTATAGATTTCCGCAACATCGTTACCGGCAGCGTAAAGTCCACCGATTACCGTACCGTTATCCTTGATTACCTGAAGATTTGAATTTACCAAAACTCCACCGATACCACCAAGTGATACAGGTCTTGCCTTAACTGCATAAAACGGACCATTACCAAGAGACTTCAAATACTTTGCATCCTTGCCATATACTTCATCTTTGCCATTCTCACAGCTTGTATTGTAATTCTCTACGGTTTCCTTCAGGGTTTCCGCATCAACACCCATATTCTCTGCAAGCTCTTCAATGGTTTTTCCATAAAAAACAATAC
>ONLM01000239.1 GCA_900318695.1 uncultured Eubacteriales bacterium
CGAGACCCAAACCGCGAATCTTGTCAATGTCATCCTTTTTGGCAGAAACAATGATGATCGGGATGTTTTTCTTTGTACGGATTTCACGGCAGATTTCAAAACCGTCAAGACCCGGAAGCATCAGGTCCAAAATGATCAGATCATACGGTGTTTCCAGGGCTGCTTTCAGGCCTTCGTTACCGTCCGATTTAAGATCTACGGAAAAACCGGAAAGCTCCAGATAATCACGCTCCAGTTCTGCGATGGATTCTTCGTCTTCGACGATCAGTATGCGTTTTTTCTCTTCGTCCATTTACTGCACCTCCTGAATGCTTCGGATGTATTTACGGAGAACAAAATGTATGGTCGTGCCTTCTCCCTCGACAGAGCTTGCCCAGATCCGTCCGCCGCTGTCATCGATGATCTTTTTAACGATGGACAGACCAATACCGGAGCCGCCTTTCATGGAATTACGGCTGCTGTCAGCACGGAAAAAGCGCTGAAAAATATACGGAAGATCGGTTTTGGCAATGCCCTTGCCATTGTCCTCCAGGTTTACCTGAATAAAATCACCGGCATCTTCCAGATCGAGATAGATGAACTTCTCGTTTTTATCCATATATTTTACGGAGTTTGAAATGATATTGTTGATAACCTTACGAAGCTGCTCCGGATCGGCAATCATTTCTACGGCAGAATCGATGGCATTGGTATAACGGAAGCGTATGCCGCGGGATTCCATGTCGAGACCGATTTCATCGGCACAATCCGTAAAATAATCCTGTACATTGATGTGCTGGAAATTATATGGAATTCTGTTTGTCTCTATTTTAGCATAATAATTCAACTCATCAATGAGACGGTCCATATCACAGGCTTTATTATAGATGGTTTGAATGTATTTCTGCTGTTTTTCCGGACTCTGGGCAATGCCGTCCAGGATACCTTCAGAATAGCCTTTAATGGCAGTGAGCGGTGTTTTCAGATCATGTGCGATGTTTGAAATCAGTTCTTTGTTCTCATTGTCATTCTTGATTTTTTCTTCCTGTGTTTCTTTCAGGCGGATCCGCATGGATTCGAAGGCCTGCATCAACTCGCCGAATTCATCATTGGTTTCGGCTTCAAGAGTAAATTCCAAATCTCCGGATTCGATACGCTGTGCGGCTTCCTTCAGTTCATCAACCGGTCGGACAATGCCCAGGTAGATCCAGCCGATAAAGAAGATACCGGCCAATGTGAGAATGACGAAGTTGGCGCTGGCGGTTGATTCGCCGCGATAGGCGAGATAGGTCAGGATCAGCGGCAGTACGGTACTGATCGCAAAGCTTACAGCAACACGGCCCATAAGGCCAAAATGTTTCATTGGGTTCCCTCCTCCATTGAATCAGTTTCCATAACTGTAGCATTGAAATGTGGCGAGAATGTGAATGGCGTTGAAAAGGGAGAAAAGGAAGTACTTCGTAAAGTAGAAAATTCTGAATTTGGGAACGTTACCGGAAAAATATTCCGTATTACAAAAAACCAATTCCGGAAAAATATTTAGGTAAATTATACAGAAATGAGAAAGGATGGTCGAAAAAAACTTAAGATTGTATGCAATGATCAGCAAAATTACGACAATTTTTATGTCAAAATTGTCTTAGATATTCTTTGATTCTTAAAAATTCTTCGGGGGAAAGACGTTTGTGAAAAAAATATTTTCATTGTAAGCGATTACATTCGCATATCGGACTTTACGAACAATTTTTCGTCAAGTATAATGCGTTTAGTGATTTTCCTAAAAAAACAGAAAAATCATGGGTGAATTCTGTGCGCTGTGTCAAAAATGCGTGGCCAGCGTGTTTTTTACGGGATACATTCGTCTTTACAGCATGATTAGGAGGATGAAACCAATGGCTAAGAAATGGGTTTATATGTTCACTGAGGGTAATGCAACAATGCGTGAACTCCTTGGTGGAAAAGGTGCTAACCTTGCAGAAATGTCAAACATCGGACTTCCGGTTCCGCAGGGCTTTACAATCACAACAGAAGCATGTACGCAGTACTATGAGGATGGCCGTCGCATTAATGACGAAATTATGGGACAGGCTATGGAAGGCGTTAAGAAGATGGAAGAGCTGAACGGAAAGAAGTTTGGCGATCTCAAGAATCCTCTTCTTGTTTCTGTTCGTTCCGGTGCACGTGCATCTATGCCGGGCATGATGGATACTATCCTTAACCTTGGTTTAAACGACGAAGTTGTCGCTGCAATGATCGCCGGCAACCCGGATCCTAAGTTCGAGCGTTTCGTATACGACTCATACAGAAGATTTATCCAGATGTTCTCGGATGTCGTTATGGAAGTTGGTAAGAAGTACTTCGAGCAGCTCATCGATAAGATGAAGGAAGAGAAGGGCGTAAAGTTCGACGTTGAACTTACTGCTGCTGATCTTAAGGAACTGGCTTCTCAGTTCAAGGCCGAGTATAAGAACCAGCTCGGTCAGGATTTCCCTTCTGACCCTGTAGAGCAGTTAAAGCTTGCAATCGAGGCGGTATTCCGTTCTTGGGATAACCCTCGTGCTAATGTATATCGTCGTGACAATGATATCCCTTATTCATGGGGTACAGCTGTTAACGTAATGCCAATGGTATTCGGTAACTTAAATGACAATTCCGGTACCGGTGTTGCTTTCACACGTGATCCGGCAACTGGTGAGAAGAAGCTCATGGGTGAGTTCCTTACCAATGCACAGGGCGAGGACGTAGTAGCCGGTGTTCGTACTCCTATGCCGATTACACAGATGGCAGAGAAGTTCCCGGAGGCTTATGAGCAGTTCCTTAAGGTATGTGATACATTGGAAGGCCACTATCATGATATGCAGGATATGGAGTTCACTGTTGAGAACGGAAAGCTCTATATGCTTCAGTGCCGTAATGGTAAGAGAACCGCTCAGGCTGCA
>ONLM01000238.1 GCA_900318695.1 uncultured Eubacteriales bacterium
ATTTTTTCTTATTAAATATAATGTTTATGCTGATTTGAAAATTCAAGACGACTAAGCGCTCTGGCGAGAGAGGACTGGGTCATCTTATACTCGCCCACGGACTGCTTCTGACGGAGCTGCTCTTCCGCACGCTCCTTTGCTTCCTGTGCACGACGAATATCAATCTCATCGGCTGTTTCGCAAGTATCAACCAGAACCGTGATACGGTTATTCGCACAGGACAGAATCCCGCCGGATACCAATGCCTCGATTCGTTCGCCATCGTCCTTGACGATAGACATAACACCGGTTTCAACCGCTACGACTACCGGCGCATGATGCGCCATGAAGCCAAAGAAGCCATCCAGAGTGTTGACCCGAAGATAACTTGCCTTCTGATCATAAAACACCTTGTTGGACGCGATTACTTTCAAAGAAAAGATCGCATTATCAGCCATTGCTCATGTTCTCTGCTTTCTTTTTGACATCTTCAATGGTACCGACATTAAAGAATGCGGACTCCGGATACTCATCCATCTCGCCATCGATGATTGCCTTAAAGCCCTTAACCGTGTCAGCAAGAGGAACATATTTACCAGGTACGCCCGTAAACTGCTCACCGACAAAGAACGGCTGAGACAGGAAGTTACGAATCTTACGCGCACGGTAAACGGTAAGCTTATCCTCTTCGGACAGTTCTTCCATACCAAGAATAGCGATAATATCCTGCAGTTCCTTATATTTCTGAAGAATCTGGAGGACACGCTGTGCCACATCATAATGCTCCTGACCGACAATATCCGGTGTAAGGATACGGGAGCTGGATTCCAGCGGATCAACAGCCGGATAAATACCCTGCTCTACGATCTTACGGGACAGAACGGTAGTTGCATCCAGATGAGCGAATGTTGTTGCCGGCGCCGGATCCGTCAGATCATCGGCAGGTACATAAACGGCCTGTACCGAAGTAACCGATCCCTCTTTGGTAGAAGCAATACGCTCCTGCAAAGCACCCATTTCGTTGGCCAGTGTCGGCTGATAACCTACCGCTGAAGGCATACGGCCAAGCAAAGAGGATACCTCCGAACCGGCCTGTACAAAACGGAAAATATTATCAATAAACAAGAGCACATCTTTATGCTTCACATCACGGAAATACTCCGCCATGGTAAGACCGGTCTCGGCAACACGCATACGGGCACCCGGTGATTCATTCATCTGTCCGAAAACAAGAGCTGTGTTCTTAATAACGCCGGACTCTGTCATTTCGGAATAGAGATCATTACCCTCACGGGAACGCTCACCGACACCGGTGAAAATAGAATATCCGCCATGCTCAGTTGCAATATTTCGAATCAGCTCCTGAATCAGGACCGTCTTACCTACACCGGCGCCACCGAAAAGACCGATCTTACCGCCCTTTGCATACGGCGCCAAAAGATCAATAACCTTAATACCGGTCTCCAGAACTTCCTGTACCGGATTCTGGTCCGTAAACTTTGGCGGCTTACGGTGAATTTCCCAATGTTCTTCCGTCTCCGGATCGCCTTTTCCGTCAATGGCATCGCCAAGGACATTAAAAAGACGTCCCAGAGTCTGATCACCTACGGGTACGGTGATTCCCTTTCCGGTATTCTCTACCGTCATCTCACGTTCCAGGCCCTCGCTGGCACTTAACATAATGCAGCGAACAACGTTGCGGCCCAGATGCTGTGCTACTTCCATAACACATTTTCTACCGTGATTATCTACTTGCAGTGCAGTTTTTATGGACGGAAGCGGCATCTCGGCGAACTCGACGTCGACGACCGGTCCCATAACCTGTACGATTTTTCCAGTCTGCATTGTTTACTCCAATCTAACTAACTATCCTTACTGCATCTTATGCCGGGTCTATGCTGAAAGGCAGAACCGACACCGCGCAGTATTATCTCTGCTGGGCTCTGGCACCCGCGGCAATCTCTGTGATCTCCTGGGTGATCTTGGCCTGACGAACTCTATTGTACTGTATCTGAAGGGCCTGCTTCAGCTCTCCGCCGTTCCGGTTCGCAGAATCCATGGCAGTCATACGGGCATTCTGCTCCGAGCAGAACGACTCAACAAGTGCACTGTAAATGAAACCGTTGAGATAACTCGGAATGACATTATCGATGATGGCCTTCGGCGTCGGTCCCATTACGAACTCTTCCATACCGGCTACCATCGGCATCTGCTGGAAGGTCTGCTGATCGAGTTTATCGAGCGGCAGAAGCTGCTGAATCTCCGTCTTCATTTCCAGAGAATTCTTCATTCGTGTATAGACGATATACACGGCATCAATTTTTCTCTGCTCAAACAGATCCAGCATACGTCCCGTGATAACACGGGAACGATGAAGGGTCGGATTCTGTGCCGTGTACTGGAATTCTTCCTCAATGTTTACATTCCGGCTACGGAAGTAAACTCTTCCCATCTCTCCAATGACAAAGAGCTTGTGATTCGGACGTTCTGCCAGAATCCGCTCCGTCTCACGGATCACGTTATGATTGTACGCTCCCGCAAGACCCTTATCGGCTGTTACACAAATGATAGCGGTCTTGATATGCTCAACGGACTTTTCTTTCCGAAGATCGGTACGAACATCCAGATACGGATGTTTAAAATCATCCGGCAAATGACGAAGAATTCTCTGAATGGTGGATTGCAGTGCATAGAAAAAGGGTTCTGTCTTCGCAAGATCCGCTTTGGCTTTCCGAAGCTTGGTGCTGGAGATCAGATACATGGCATTCGTAATTTTCAGTGTGTTATCGATACTGGAAATACGATCACGCAATTCCCTAGTCGTTGGCATCCGCAACCTCCTTTAACAGATTTCCGCCGGCTTCCTTGGAAGCCAGATATGCACTATGAAATTCTTCGGCAACCTTCGCGATCTTTTCGCGCGTGTCGTCCGTAAGAAGTCTTGAAATCTCGATATCCTTGGCAATCTCCGGATATTTCTGCTCAAAATGACGAAGAAGCGCATTCTGATAAAGCTTTACTTCTGTCGGGTCCACGTCGATCATGCCCTTATTCAGTGCAACGACAAGCGTGATGACCTGCTC
>ONLM01000236.1 GCA_900318695.1 uncultured Eubacteriales bacterium
GGCTGAACCAGTGTAACCTTTCCGTTCCAGCCTGCCTTTTCATTGGCCATATCAAACCAATAGTCCACAAAAGCACGGAGGAAGTTGCCCTCGCCAAACTGCATGACCTTGACTGGTGCGTCCTGCAGGATATAACCGTTGTAGCCGGACTTCCGAAGGACTTCATAGTTTAATTTTTCCATGTTCTTTTCCCCTTTCAACTTGCCAATTCTTATATCGTAAAGCGCTTGTGAAAGCGTTTTCTGAAAGCGCTTACATTTCATACCGTAACTATAGCGCCGAACCATAGAAATTGTCAATGCTATTTTTATAATTTCATCTTTGGCAAATTTACCTATTTTTATCAAAACGTTTCGGAATTTTGTCTAAAACAATTTGATTTTTAATTTATTTTTTCATCTAATATCTTAATAAAATATGCCGATAAAATCCTAAATATCAAGTATTTAAGAAATTTATAGACAAATTTGCACGAAAGTGTTGATTGTCTACGTTGAAAGCGTTAACATATCTAAATACTTTATGACATATGAAATTTGGTTAGGGTTACGAGTAGAGGCATCATGGTAAGGGACGATCATATGCCACACTCTAATCCTTTTTTTGGGAGTAAATACTATGGGTACCTTTAATGTATTGATTAATAAAGAAGATATTGGAGAATTCGTTCGAACTACATCCCGTTTACCATTTGATATGGATTTAAGTCTTGGAACGAAGGTTGTGGATGCCAAGTCCCTGATCGGGATTCTTTATCTTGGTGTCGGCAAAGTACTCAGCTTAAAGACCGCGGCAGAAAATGTAGCTTGCGCTCAGGAGTTTTTGGAGAAGTTTGTAGTCGCCTAAGTTCAAACTCTTCGCCGCACATTCATCACACGCAAACGCCTGTGCAGGGCATTTTTTAGAGATAATGCTTATAAATTTCCCGCATTTGGCTTTGTTATTTTGTCATAATAAAGATTTCGCTATAAAAAAAGCTTTGTTATGATACACGTTACATTCAGATATAGAGTAATAGATATAGAGATTGTAATTCTAACAGGAGGTAAACAATGAGCACAGTAAATATTATGATTCCAAGCCGTGAGGCCGTTGAGGATTTTGTTGCAAAAGCATCCCGTATGCCTTTTGATATGGATCTTCAGATCGGTTCCAGAGTCGTTGATGCGAAGTCTATTCTTGGTATCATTTATCTTGGTTTTGGCCGTGTTTTAAACCTTAAGTTAAATAAGGAAAACGTTGCTGAAGCAAAGGCTGCCCTCGCAGATTATGTAATTGCATAATTCGCTTTCCATTTGTACTGACTAATCTTTATAACTAGAACATAAAAGATCCTGTCTGCAGAACACTGCAGACAGGATCTTTTTGAATTGTTTTATTAAGCTTATTTCATTGAACGTATCGATCGGAGGTTTACCGGCAGTATCCGGCAAACCTCAAAACGGATTACCGACCGATCAGCGGTTCTTGCGAATATTCTGCGGATCCAGCTCCGGCATACAGTCATTGGTTATGATTGCAAGCATTTCGTCAAACTTCTCCAGTTCGTCCTTGGTAAACCGTTTTCTGCAGCGTTCTACCACATGATTCATAAACTCATAGGACTTTGCGTAGTATTGGCAGAACTTCTCAGTAGGACAAAGATAATACTCTCTATGATCCTGCTGCGACTGTACCTTTTCAATATATCCCTTCCGTACCAGGCTGTTGACCTTATAGGCCGCATTCGGTGCGGAAATTCCCATCATTTTTGAGAATTCTGCCACCGTCGGCTTGCCCAGCGCCTTGATACACTCTAAACTGAAGGCTTCTACGGATGTAAGCGCTTCTTCATCTGTGCTCACTTTTTCCGGTTCTTTAAACACCTGCATGTAAAAATGAACCCGAAAACGATTGTACAAACTTTCTACTGTATTGTTTAGCATTACATAATACCTCTACCCCATAATCGTTCTATGATTATATCATGACCGTTTTGTATTTCCATAGGTAAAATAATTTCTTTGCACTGATTTCCTTATTTTTCAAACGTTTTAATTTTTTTTCACGTTTCTGTGCATTTTATATTACCCCGCCGGCCTCCGCCAAAGATACATGAAGAGGATATATAATGCAGCTTCTTACTGAATCATAAATGTCAGTTCTCCATCGGCAACGACCTTTCCGTCAATGCTTGCCGTAGCCTTTCCGATTCCTACCGGTCCATGTCGACGCACAAGCTCACAACGAAGCTCCAATACATCGCCCGGACGTACCTGCTGACGGAAACGGGCATTTTTAATGCCGCCAAAGAATGCCAGATGCCCCTGGAACTCCGGAAGACTCAGCAAAGCCACCGCACCGGTCTGGGCAAGTGCCTCAATGATAAGAACGCCCGGCATAACCGGATATTCCGGAAAATGGCCATTAAAGAACGGCTCGTCCACACTTACACATTTTCTGGCTACCGCATAGTTTCCCGGCTCATAATCCAGTACCCGGTCAATCAATAGAAACGGTGCACGGTGCGGCAGTATTTTTTTAATTTCA
>ONLM01000233.1 GCA_900318695.1 uncultured Eubacteriales bacterium
AATGCACCGCCGGCAAGCTTCTTATTATAGATAAGAAGCGGAACACGTTCTCTTGTATGATCGGTACCGGTCCAAGTCGGATCGTTTCCATGATCGGCGGTAAGCATCAGAAGATCATCATCATGAAGCTCCGGAAGAAGCTTGCCGAGTTTGATATCGAACTGCTCAATCTCTCTTGCATAACCTTCGCTGTCTCTGCGATGGCCCCAAAGTGCATCAAAATCAACCAGGTTTACAAAGCAAAGACCGGTAAAGTCATGATTGGCTGCTTCCTCGATAGTCTGATCCATACCATTCTGAGAACTCTCGCTGTGAATGGCTTCGGTTACACCTTCGCCTACAAAGATATCATTAATCTTTCCGATGGAAATCATGTCATATCCCTGATCCTTTAAGGCGTTCAGCACAGTTGGGCCGAATGGCTTTACTGCAAGATCGTGACGATTTGCAGTACGCTTGAATTCGCCTTTATGAAGACCTACGTATGGACGGGCAATGATTCGGCCCACCTTCCATTCGTCTTTCATACAAATTTCACGGGCGATTTCACAGCAGCGATATAACTCGTCCAGTCCAAAGATTTCCGGATCCTCATGACCGCAGATCTGCAGTACGGAGTCTGCGGAAGTATAAACGATCATGGCACCGGTTCGGATCTGCTCTTCAGCCAGCTCGTCCAGAATTACAGTACCGGAAGAAGCCTTGTTTCCAATAACCTTACGTCCGGTTTTTTCCTCGAGTTCATGAATGAGTTCTGGTGGGAAGCCATGCTCTGTGAATGTGATAAAAGGCTTTTCTGTCTTTAATCCCATCATTTCCCAATGTCCCGTCATGGTATCTTTGCCGTTTGATGCCTCGTTTAATGCAAGGTAAAAACTGTTTGGTGCTTCCACCGGAGAAATACCTGTCAGAGATTTGAGATTTGCAATGCCCATCTTCTGAAGATTCGGAACGTTCATATGAGGATTACGCTCTGTAATGTGTCCCCAGGTGTCCGCGCCGTCATCTCCGAATCGGGCTGCATCCTTGGCGCCACCCATTCCCAGAGAATCCAGAACAATGCAAAAGATTCTTTTAAATTTCATAAATACCTTTCTATAAACAATCCTTGCCTCGGTCCGTCATTTTGCGTATGCAAATGCCGTTTCGTGCAGGTTGCTAACCTATTCAATCCATCCAATGCTTACAGAAGCCGGATTTAAGCGTTTTCCTGATCCTTCCGGATCATAAGGCGAATAGCCTCAACAGCGGTACGGATCGCTTTATCGGTATCGTGTTCAATCGGATTGGACATGCCTTTCTTTACACGTTCCTGATTAGAAACGATGAACAGTACCGAACCGGCGCGTACGCCCAAATAGGAGGCTACGGTAAAGAGCGCTGCAGATTCCATTTCCGAAGCCTTGCAGCCCAGTTTCAACCATGCCTGCCACTTGTTTAAAAGCTCATAGCTTACCGGCAGATCCTCAGGCTTATGCTGTCCGTAGAACGCATCTTTACACTCTACAACACCGACATGATAGCGGAAATTCAGTTTCTCAGCAGCTTCTACCAGCTTTGTGGTAACCGCAAAGTCGGAAACAGCCGGCCACTCGATCGGTGCATATTCCTTGGAAGTGCCCTCCATACGAATGGCACCATTAGCGATGACAACATCACCGGACTGTACATTCAGATCCATTCCGCCGGCGGTACCAACGCGAATAAAAGTATCCGCGCCGCACATATGAAGTTCCTCCATGGCGATGGATGCGGATGGTCCGCCGATACCGGTAGATGTAACCGAAACAGGAACGCCGTCCAGTTTACCTGTAAATGTCACATATTCGCGATTGTCACCAACCTGTACGGCATCGTCAAAATATGCTGCGATCTTTGCACAGCGCTTTGGATCGCCCGGCAGGATTACATAACGGCCGACATCGCCCGGTGCCACACCAATATGGTACATTTTATTATCTTCACTGTAGTTGATCATGAAAATCCATCTCCTTTATGCAAGCTCCAGAGCGATTTCCATCATCTGGTGGAATCCATTCTGACGTTCCTCTGCGCTCAGCTCACCTTCCTTGAAAAGGTGATCAGAAATGGTCAGGATACAGAGCGCCTTCTTATGTGCCTTTGCTGCATTCATATAAAGCGCAGCGGCCTCCATTTCTACAGCAAGACATCCCATCTCGGCCCACTTTTTATTTACATCAGTAAATTTGTTATAGAAAACATCGGAAGAAACAATATTTCCGACTTTGACATTGGCGCCCTGTGCTCTGGCAACATTTACAGCCTTTTCCAGAAGGCCGTAGTCAGCGATCGGTGCAAATGTTCCAGGAAGCTCATACTGGTATGCATAATTTGAATCCGTGCAGGCACCCATGCCAATGACAACATCCTTGACATTTACATCTTCCTGCAAACCGCCGGCAGAACCGATACGAATGATGTTGTCGACATCATACATATTATAAAGCTCATAGGAATAGATACCGATGGATGGCATACCCATGCCGCCGCCCATAACGGAAATTTTCTTGCCCTTGTAGGTTCCGGTGTATCCAAACATATTACGAACGGTATTGAAACATACCGGATTTTCGAGATATGTCTCGGCAATATACTTTGCGCGCAGCGGATCGCCCGGCATAAGTACGGTTTTCGCAATTTCTCCAAGTTCAGCCTTGTTGTGTGGTGTAGACATAATATTTTTCCTCCAATACTGTTGTATAAAGACAGCGTACAGATCGACGCTGTTCCAGGGCTTTGTTTAATTCTGCAGATCCTCCGGGCCAAAGCCTAACGGAAGCAGCTGTTCCAGGGTATATTCTTTATAATCATCCTCATTTTTTGCAAGGATGACTTTAAATGTTTTCGGATCACAAAATTCGCGCATGACTTGACGACAAATACCGCAAGGTGAGCAATAATCCAACGCAGTGCCCTCGTGACCGCCGCAGATTACAATGGCCTCAAATTCATGTTTTCCTTCGCTTACGGCCTTAAAAAAAGCAGTACGTTCCGCACAGTTTGCAGCGCCATAAGAGGCGTTTTCAATGTTGCAGCCTCCATAGATTGTACCGTCTTTTGCAAGCAGAGCGGCGCCAACACGAAAATGGGAATATGGCACATAGGAATATAAACGCATTTCCAATGCCTTCTCTATAAGTTTTTTTACGTCTGTCATTTGTTTTGTCCTTTATCTTTAAATTCCCCTTAGGGGTATAAAGTATAGCATATTTTGTGCGGCTTCGGAACACTTTTTACGTTTCCAGACGAAACCCCAAAGGGTATTTCTTGGTTTCCTTTTTATTCAGATTATCACTGCTTTCTGCTGCAGCAAGCCGGAAATCCGCCTGGGTAATGGTTTTCAGCTGTACACCGCTCATATCGCTTCGGAGCTCCAGTTTAGACCGGGTCCGTTCATAAAGATTGCGGACATAACGTGCATTGGAAAAGGCAGTCTGCTGCATGACTTTTTCCGGAAGATCCCGAAAGTATGTCTGGACTGCCGTCTCGGCATCCTGTGTCAGGGAAAATCCCTCCTTTAAAACCATTCGTTTGAAAATCTGGCAAAGCTCCTCTCGTGTGAAGTCCCGGAAGGATAGAACTTCCGGCAGACATTTTTTTAATGCCGGATGTTCTTCAAACAGTTTTTCAGCATCTTCTTTCGTGGCGGCAATGATCACCAGAGTCTTAGGGTGCAGTTCCATCATGGAGATCAGCGTTTCCAGAGCTTCTTTTCGGAAATTGTGCGGAACCGTTTCTTCTTCGTCGATGTTTTCGTCTTCATCATCTTCGTCAAAGTTCTGTTCAGCCGGTTTTTCACGGAATACTTCATCCAGAAAAAGAACGGCCTCATCGGCATCGCGCATTGCGGCCATCGTTTTAGGTACGGTTTCTCCAATGACATCGCCCATAAGATCTTCCATGGTGTGCTCAAAAAATCCGCTTTTCAGTACACCGCGTTCGGTCAGAAGCTCTCCTAGTATTCGTGCCACTGCCGTTCGGCCGGTTCCGGGATTTCCAACGAAAAGAATGCCTCGCATTTTTTCAGGAGAGGCATGTTCCATATTTTCAAGGATCCGGTTCAATCCGTTCCGCACTTCATCAATGCCGATCATTTCATTAAGAACTGTCATAGGATCGTCGTGTGTCAGAAA
>ONLM01000230.1 GCA_900318695.1 uncultured Eubacteriales bacterium
CACCGGAATCATTGGATATCCTTCTTTTATACTCTGACTCAAAATACTCCCGACTTCATTCAACACATAGGCGTCCAGCTTATGTACAAGATGCGCTCCCTCCAATACCGGGATGAAAATATTCGGCGACATGATGCCACGGTCCGGATCCACCCAGCGAGTCAAGGCTTCCATACCGCAGACTTTACCGGTAAGCGCCCGAAGGATCGGCTGAAAGTAAATCTGAATGCAGCCTTTTCGGATTGCATCCTCCAGATTTTCCGTAATATACGTATCCCGTTCCAGATTCTGACGAATTTCATCATTATAGATCGCAAAAAAACGCCCTGTGCCTTTTTTGATCGAGTCACAGGCAATCTTTGCCTGGTCGCAAACTCCGGCCGCATTATTTTCCGGTATGCTTTCATCGATGTGACGAATGCCAATGTTCACTTGCAGATTGGCATCACTACATTCCTTATATATAAGGGTTATCGTTTCGATAACATTCTTTCGTTCCGTAAGCGCTATGAAATGGTTATCTGAAAGACGAGTTAGAAAGGACTCTTTGAAATATTTTTTCAAAATCTCCGCCAGCTGTCTTACACAATCATCTCCCGCATCCGTTCCAAATGTGAGGTTTATCAGTTTAAAATTGAGCAGATTAAAATATACCAGCGTATGATTGTCACACGCTGTGCAGCTCTTATTTCCTTTTATAACGTTGTCTACTTTCTGCAAAAACTCCTGTCTGCTGATCAATCCGGTCAAAGGATCCTTTTCACAGGCCGATCCCGACTTGTTTCGATCTTCTACCATGATCTTACCTCGAAAACGCAGCTTTCTCCGCTGCCGTCACGCTCTCTATCCTTTTTCTTCTGCCGCCATACAAACAAAAAACGTTTGCCCCTCTACGGCGGCAAAAGAAGTATTATTCACTATATTTATCGTCAAAATAAGCTTGAAGCTAAACAGATTTTTTCTTTCTGTGCCCTGGCAATTCTATTTTTGTAAGAATTCCTTCATCACTTCAAAAAACAATCGTGCTATACTACTTTTGTTTCACTTTAATTTTAGGGTGCGGTAGTCCGCACATTTCAGGAATATCTTTTTTATGCGAAAATTAATTATGACTCGTGCTGTTTCTACAGTGCTGGCCGCTTCTATGGTTTTTTTGACCGGATGCCAGCAAACGATCGGAAGCAATGCACAAAATTCTGCAACGGAATCTCAGATCGTGCTGACCACAGCCGCCGATGAAAGCACTCTTCAGCCGATCCAGTCTTTGGGAGTAAATGCCAATGTTCTTCCATCCATAGCCGGTGTCACTGTCGACAGCAACAACACAGAACAGCTTGCACCGATCAATCTGACCGTCGGTGTAATCAATTCCGTCGTTTCCGAACTCCAGCAGCGTCTGATGGATCTCGGTTATATGGATCCCGATGAGCCGACTACCTATTATGGTGATGCGACCTCCCGTTCTGTACAGTACTTCCAGCGTCAGATGGGTATGAAGCAGGATGGTATTACCGGTGTGGAGACCTGGGATGCTCTCATGTCTCCTTCCGCTCCGCGGTATGCCGTAAAGGTAGGCTTCGAAGGCAAGGATGTTATGGGCATTCAGTATCGTCTCTATAACCTGGGCTACCTTTCAAAGCCAAGCGAAGTCAGCGGTATTTACACCGAAGTTACACAGGAAGCCGTTAAAAAACTGCAGGCCTCCAATGGACTGAAGGTCGATGGCACCGTCGGTACAAATACCTATAACCTGCTCTACTCCGATGAAGTCAAGGCCAATGTCATTGCCCTTGGCGAGCAGTCTGATATCGTAAAGAAATACCAGCAGCGCCTGATCGATCTCGGTTATATGGGCGGCACAGCCGATGGCCAGTTCGGTGAAACCACGCAGGTAGCGCTCCGTGCTTTCCAGTCCCGAAATAATCTCGTTGTCGATGGTTACCTCGGACCGGATACTCGTACCGCTCTTGATTCAAGCTCCGCAGTTCCATACTCCATGCGTCTTGGTGAGCAGTCTTCTTCTGTCAAGGAGCTGCAGAATCTCCTTGTAAAGTATGGATATCTGAAGTCCAGCAATGCGACGGGATACTTTGGCGAACTCACAAAGGCAGCGGTTGTTTCCTTCCAGAAGAACAACAAACTGACACAGGATGGTGCAGCCGGTGCACAGACCATGAACCTTCTTCGTTCCGGCAAGGCTAAAAAGGCTACCCGCCCGGTTACAACCGGCGGTACCACATCACAGTCGTCCAAAAACAGCAGTACCGGCAAGAATTCCTCCGGCAATGTTTCTTCCAATGCCGCTGGCGGCGCTACCGTTTCCGGATCGGCTGGAAACCTGATTGCCATTGCTTCTTCCAAGATCGGCTGTCCTTATGTATGGGGTTCCAAGGGTCCGAATTCCTTTGACTGTTCCGGTTTCGTATACTGGGCGCTCAACCAGGCCGGCGTAGGTGTATCCTATATGACTTCTGCCGGTTGGCGAAATCCTGGTCGTTTCCGTCGCGTATCCTATAACGAACTGCAGGCGGGCGATATCATCGTTGTTTCCGGACACGTAGGAATCGTTGCCGGCGGCGGCACCGTAATCGATGCTTCTTCCTCTAACGGACGTGTCGTACATCGTGGACTTGGTTCCTGGTGGGCAAATCATTTCATCGCCGGTTGGCGTATTTTCTCATAAGTGCTAAGGGAGTGTCCTGTGACACTCCCTTTTTTTAATTAGTAGCAACAACATCTTTGCGATCTGCCGTTATTTTTTTATAAAAAATGACGAAAAAATTCTTATAGATCTGCCGAACTTGCTGAAATCATGACGTATATGCCGTATAGATTTCGGCTTTTTTCGGCTATAGGTATGAATCGTTCATTTGCAAAGAGGATGCTGAGATGGAAAAAAGCACTAGTAATCTGAGATTGAATTCACTTAAGTTTACGCTCGTGGTCATGCTTATTGCGACAGCATTACTGACCGCCATAGGTGTAACGGCCTTTTCACTTTACGGTACAATCAAGAATAACAACGAGCAGGTAAAGGCCTATCGAAACCGGCTTGAATCCGATGTCATGGAAAAGCTCCGGCAGGAAACAGAAGTAGCCGTCAGCATAATCGATAAAATCCATCAAGATGAACTTGCCGGCCTTTATACGGAGGCACAGGCAAAAAAGCTTGCTGCAGATATCGTTCGTACCCTGCGCTATGACGATGGAAACGGATACTTCTGGATCGATACCTATGAAGGCATCAACGTCGTATTGCTCGGAAGGGACACCGAGGGACAATCCCGATGGGATTCTGTCGATCCGAACGGAACGTACTACATTCAGGAAATGATCAAAAACGGCCAGCAGAAGGGCGGCGGATTTACCGATCTCCAGTTTGCAAAACCGAATGAGACCACGCCATTGCCAAAGAAAAACTATACCCTTGCATACGAGCCGTATCAGTGGGTAATCGGAACCGGTGTATGGATCGATGATCTCGATGAAGAAGAAGCAAATTATCTCTCCAGAGCCTCTGCCGCAATTAATACAACCATCCGTGACATGCTTGTTTTCATCGGTGCCTGGTTTGTGGTACTGCTCATTATCTCCTACCTGATCGGCACCTGGATTGTGAGACCGATTCAAAAGGTTACTTCTGCAGCAGAAAAGATTGCAGATGGTAATTTCGATGTCAGTCTGGATATCAAGTCAAAGAACGAAGTAGGCGTACTTGCCCATTCCTTCGAACGTACCATTCACCAGCTGCAGAATTATCAAGGCTATATCGACGAGATTTCCGGAGCCTTGTCTGAGATTTCAAACGGAAATCTGAACCTGAGTCTGAAACGGGAGTATGTCGGCCAGTTTGCAAAACTGAAAACAAATATGGACCTGCTTCTTGCCAAATTCAATCAGACTCTGAGCGGAATCAACAGTGCAGCGGCGACCGTAAGCACCAGCGCAGAGCAGGTATCTTCCGGCGCACAGGCATTGGCACAGGGTGCAACCGAACAGGCTTCTTCCATTGAGCAGCTTTCCGCCAATATGAACGATATTTCTTCGAAGGTCGAGGAAACGGCAAATATGTCCAAACAGGCTCTGGATCTTTCTGAAAATGTAGGAAAGGATGTGGATACGAGCAACAGTAAAATGCAGGAAATGTCCAAGGCTATGGAAGAAATCGTAATACGTTCCAATGAGATCTCCAAGATCATCAAGACCATCGATGATATCGCATTCCAGACCAATATTCTTTCTCTGAATGCAGCCATTGAGGCGGCCAGAGCCGGACAGGCCGGCAAGGGCTTTGCCGTTGTTGCCGATGAAGTAGGAAATCTGGCAAAGAAGTCACAGGAAGCCGCACAGAATACCGCTCTTCTTATCGAGCAGACCATCGAGGCCGTTCAAAAGGGAGGCGAAATTTCTGCTCAAACAGCAGAAGCACTCCGGTCCGTATCTATGGGTGCACAGAAGATCACAAACATCGTCGGTGATATTTCCGCTGCCTCTGCCGATGAGGCGAACGGCATCAAACAGGTAACCGAAGGCATTGATCAGATTTCATCGGTTGTCCAGACAAATGCCGCTACTGCACAGCAGAGTGCCGCTGCCAGCGAAGAAATGACACGACTGGCAAAGAACCTGACAGACGATGTCGGCAAATTTAATTTACGATAGCTTTGATAGAAAAACCGAAGAAACAAACCATGCGAAATGCTTTTTCCTAAACAGAATCTGCAAGTGGACAGACGAAAGAAGTAAAGAGAAAAGGGTGATCACTTCCTAAGAGGTGGTCACCCTTTTCCGATACTTCCATAATGCTTCCATACAGGCCGTACTAATTCGATCATGAGGCCCCTTTCGGCCGAATCTGCCGGGGATAACGGCTATCTCTTTGCACTCCTTCGTCAATATAGTATAATAAGGTGATTTAGTATGTTTTATACTGCCCTTGGAATACACATTTCCGGAGCATATAGATCGATATATCCTGAATGGAGGTCATAGAAATGCAGACGATACTGGTATGTGATGATGATAAACAAATCGTGGAAGCCATTGCCATCTACTTAAACGGCGAAGGTTTCCATGTGTTAAAAGCCTATGATGGTTACGATGTACTCGACATTATGGCAGAACATAAGGTCGACCTTTTGATCATCGACGTTATGATGCCGGGACTGGATGGCGTCCACACGGTTCTCAAAATCCGTGAGAACAGTTCCATTCCGATCATCATGCTTTCCGCAAAGGGCGAGGACAATGATAAGATCCTGGGACTGAACATCGGCGCAGATGACTATCTGACCAAGCCGTACAATCCGCTGGAGCTCGTTGCCCGTGTGAAATCCCAGCTTCGACGCTACACACAGCTCGGCAATATGGAGGAGCTCACGCAGGCCAATGTCTACACCTGCGGCGGTCTCGTCATGGACGATGACACAAAGGACGTAACCGTAGATGGAAATCCGGTCAAGCTGACACCGATCGAATACAACATTCTTCTGCTTCTCGTAAAGAATGCCGGCAAAGTCTTTTCCATTGACGAGATCTACACCTCGATCTGGAATGAGGAAGCCATTGGCGCCGACAACACCGTTGCGGTACATATCCGTCATATCCGTGAAAAGATCGAAATCAATCCGCGTGAACCCCGTTACTTAAAGGTTGTCTGGGGTGTCGGCTACAAAATCGAAAAACAGGAAAACAACTGATGAGGGACTGAGCGCATGAAAAAAATAATTGCCGCATCCATCAATCTTTTCTCGATCCTGCTGCTGTTTGTGAGCATTTCCATTCTGACGCTCCGGGATGCCGACACCGGCAGCGCGCTCATGTACATTCAGGCGCCGGATTATGTTTCCAGTGCATACTTCGAAAATCAGGCAAAGCAAAGCATTACCGACATCTTTGACTACATCACGCTCACGTCGATTTTCGAAAAGGATGGCAAGCTGAATCTGAATCAGGTCTTCGCCCAGGCAAATGTTGACAGCTCCTCCGTCTCCTACTCTTTGGAATATCTCATCCAGTATGCGCGTTCCATGGGCTACTATTTCAATAATGACAACGAGCTGGTCGGCGGCGGGCCTTCTACCATTTCCCGCCAGGATGATGAATTGAACCACCAGATCATTGTGCGCTACCGCGCTTATATGCCGGATTATGTGCAGACCAGCCCGACCGATGGTATGATGTCTCTCGGTCAGTTGGCGCAGGAAGCTTTGGAGTATCTTTCACGCTACTACAAAATCAAAAATGAATTTGACAATCCGCCCGGAAATTTCCATTTCCGTGTAACCTATGTCAATCCGCGAGGGGAAACCACAACCTATACCAACAGCCCTTCCATGAGTGAATCCGCTATTTGCGAGCTGGGCCGATACGCCTATACCGACTCCAGGGATCTGAAGATCGATACCAATATGGCCAGTCTGCCAAGCGACCTTGTAGCACTTTTACAAAACCGCAATCCATACGACGGCGATGCAAACTATCACTTCAGCTGTGGAATTGATACGACTTTTCCAAAGAAGGATTTCTTCCAGCATTCCGCCAAAGAGTACGATTCTCTCCGTCAGAGCTCCATTGTCGGTGTGATTCTCCTGGTGCTCAGCATTGTCAGCGCTCTGGGAAGCCTGATCCTGCTCATTATTTATACCGGCCACGGCAATGATCGAACAGACAAAAAAATCCATCTTTACAGTATGGATCATATCCCGTTTGAATGTCTGGTCGCACTTTTTGTCCTTTGGAGTTTTATTGCCGGAAAAGTTACTCCGGCATTTCTCGACAGTGTCGAGAGGATACTTGGGGAACTCACGGAATATGACTTCTGGAGAGACTGCATTTCCTTCAGCCTTAAGTATCTTGTGTTCGTTCCGTTTATGCTTAGTCTGATCCGGACCTATAAAGCCGATCAGCTTTATAAGGCATCGCTCCTTCACAAATTCATCACGATTACAAGGCATTATATTCTTTGTGCCGAGCGGACCGCCTCCCGGGCATTCAGCTATACTCTGTTTATTCTGCCGAATGTTCTGGCGCTCTGTCTCATCACCGTTCTCTTTGTCCACTTTTTCGAGGCACAAAGTCTGAATGCTTTCCTCTCTGCCATCATGATTCTTCTGATCATTCTGGCCATTGACCTTTACACCTGGCGGATCTCCACCGGTCTCAATGAAGCCGTCAACGAACAGGTAAAGTCAGAACGACTGAAGGCGGATCTTATTACCAATGTTTCCCACGATCTCAAAACGCCGCTGACTTCCATCATCAGCTATGTGGATCTCATGAAACGGGAAGATATCCAGAATCCGCGCGTCAAAGAATATTTAAGCGTTTTAGAGCAGAAATCCACTCGTCTGAAAACGCTGACAGAGGATCTGGTAGAAGCTTCCAAAGCAAGCTCCGGCAATGTCACGATTGATTTTGCCGACATCAATTACAACGAGATCGTAGAACAGGCTCTGGGTGAATTTGAAGATAAAATTTCTGCCGCCAGACTGGAGATTATTCCGCAGTTCCCGGATCATCCGGTTATGATTCGTGCGGACGGACGGCACCTCTGGCGTGTTATCGAAAATCTGCTTAACAACTGCTGCAAGTATGCGCTCCGTGAAAGCCGCGTCTATGTAGATATTACAGAAGACCGCGAAAACGGAACGGCCGTCTGCACCATTAAAAATATCTCCTCCCGACCGCTCAATATCTCACCGGAAGAGCTGACAGAGCGTTTCGTACGCGGCGATGTAAGCCGTACTACCGAAGGATCGGGCCTTGGCCTGAGCATTGCCCAGAGCCTTACAAAACTCATGGAGGGACAGCTTGTAATTGAAATCGACGGCGATCTGTATAAAGCTTCCGTAGTGCTTCATTCTGCTTCTCCGGAAGCCCAGACCGCTTCGAAAAAACCATAATGAAACGAATGATTAAAAAGAACTATTTCAAGAAAAATATAAAACGTTTTGGTGCGGCTCTTACCGTAATCCTGCTCCTTGGGAACAGCGGTTTCCGCATCCTGCCTTGTGCCCGACCGGCTCTGCTGCAGCATTCGGCCCGGGCAGCTGCGGGAAACTCCCTTTTCGAAACTGCCTTCGGTCCCATGACCGCCTATGCAGAGGAAAACTGGCCAACACCAAACTTTACGATTCAGTCGGAAGGCGCCATCCTGATCGACGCCAATTCCAGTGCCGTTCTTTATGAAAAAAATGCCCAGCAGGCATATTTTCCGGCTTCCATTACGAAAGTCATGACGGCTGTAATCGTGCTCGAAAACGTCAAAAATCTGGAAGAGAAAGTCACTTTCTCCAATGCAGCCACCAATACCAATCTGGAGCCAAACTCCACGGTAATCGGCGCCGTAGCTGGTGACAAGCTCTCCGTCCGTGACTGTCTCTACAGTCTTCTGCTCCACTCTGCAAATGACTGTGCCAATGCATTGGCAGAGCATGTGGCCGGCAGCAACGAAAAATTCGCGGAGCTCATGAACCAGAAAGCGGCAGAGCTTGGCTGCACCAATACCCATTTTGCCAATCCTTCCGGTCTGAATAACCCAGAGCATTACACCTGTTGTGCCGATATGGCAAAGATTCTTCAGTATGCCATAAAAAACGAAACCTTCCGCGCCATTGATGCCACACAGGTATATACCCATGCACCGATCATAAAATATCCGGATCCCAAGGCTTCCGAAAATACCGTTTATGCCCACCATCGTATGATGCGTAAGTCCTATTCCGACTACTATGAGGGCGTATTTGCCGGAAAAACCGGCTACACCATGCTGGCCGGAAACACACTGGTAACCGCCTGTGAACGGGATGGTATGACGCTGATCGCCGTTATCCTTAATGGCCATAATTCCCAGTATAAGGACACAAAAGCGCTCTTTGACTACGGCTTTGAAAACTTCACCTCGCTTTCCATCAGTGAATACGATAAAAAATACAGTTCTCTTCAGAACAATATGAAAATCGACGATATTCCGATGGTCAATGCACTGCGTTTCCATATCGATCCGGAAGATCATGTGACTTTGCCGAAAAATGTTCCGTTTTCTTCTTTAAAATCCGAACTGACTTACGAGCTTTCGAATAAGGAAAAGATCAATGGTGCTTTTGCCCGTGTGGATTACCGGCTTTCCGACCGTCCGGTGGGCAGCGCCTATATTGCTCTGCAGGACACAAGTGCCGAACAAGATGCTGCTCTGCAGGATGCCGCTGTTATGGAAGCCAAGGTACAGGAAACCGTACCGGAAACCATTTCTGTAGATGAAAAGAATGCCAAGGTAGAACCGACCGTGGCCGGACAGCTTCCTATGGAATCCACGAAAAACCATGCACCGATCATTTTAAACCGTGAAGAAGGTCGGATTGAGATTCAGAAACCGATTCTTATGGTACTGGCCATTCTGGGCTGTATTGCCGGAGCAGCGGCTTTATTTGCCCTGATATTCTATCTTTTAGAACGCCGGGAAGAATTCCTGCGAAAGCGCCGTCGAAACCGTATGCTTTCGCACACCAGAGATCTGACACGGGCACAGAAGGCCCGCCGGGATCTGCTTTTAAACAAGCGAACCTCCCGACGCCCACCGAAATGGAAACGCTAATGTTATAAGTTTTACGGATGACTTTATTTTTTCTTTGGTTATCCACAAATTGATAATTATTACTAAAACAGCTGTAACTCCTTGATTTCATTATTCTAATTGAGATCCGGAGCACAGCTGTTTTCTTAATTGATTTGTTATAATTTAGGGTATCGTTTAGAAATTCCTGTATCAATCCACAAAATGGGAATTGTAAACGCACTTTTCCACCTATCCTTTAAAAATTCCGTGCATCTTGACGTTACCGTCCGGAACAGATAAGGTAGATACTATGAATTTTATGATGTCATATGGGAGGATTATAGCGGATGTTTAATTTTGATCGTTTCGATTTGCGTTGTGTACGTCCGGAAGAGGCCGAAGAAGTCGCTGCCATCGAAAAACTCTGTTTCAGCGAGGCGGAAGCCTGCACAAGAGACCGTATGCTGGCACGCGTTAAAAAAGCTCCGGAACTTTTTCTGGTCGCTTTTGATAAAGTCAATCACACCATAGCCGGCTCGATCAATAGCCTTGCAACCAGCGAAACAGCTTTTCGAGATGAATTTTTCACGGACTGTGACCTGTATGAAAAGGATGGAAAGAATCTTATGATCCTGGGACTCAGCGTCCGTCCGGAATATCGCCATCAGGGACTGGCCAGCTTCATAATGAATACGTATATTGACTGGGCAGAACGGGACTCTCGCGATCGTCTGATACTGACCTGTCATGAAGAACTGGTTCCATTTTATGAAGATCTCGGATTCACAGACCTTGGATTTGGAAATTCACAATGGGGCGGTGTGCATTGGCATGATATGGTCTATGAACTCCATGTTTGATTTTTAAGGTTTACTGTCATGCAAATAGAAATTATCCGTTCCAAACGCCGCCATGTCATTGAAACAAGCGTCAATGCCCGCGGCGAAGTCATTATGCGTGTTCCGTATAATACCGGTAAAGAAGAAATTCAGCGCACTCTGCAGAAACAGCGTGAGTGGATTCTCCGGCACGTGGAAAAGGCCAAACAGGAGGCTTCCCGCCCGGAGAACCGGGTTCCTCTTACACCGGAGGAACTGCTCCGTCTGGGCGACGAAGCGGCTGAAAAAATCCCTCCGATTGTGGCGCAATACGCAGAACAGATCGGGGTTACCTACGGCCGCATCAGCATTCGCAATCAGAAAACCCGCTGGGGAAGCTGCAGTGCCAAAGGAAACCTGAACTTTAATTGCCTTCTGATGCTGACCCCACCGGAAATCATCGAGTACGTTGTCGTGCATGAACTCTGCCACCGGAAGGAAATGAATCATTCTCCGCGTTTCTGGGCCGAAGTAGCCAAAATTCTTCCGGATTACAAAAAACATGTCGCATGGCTTCACACTCATGGCGGTGCCATTATCGCCAGAATGCCTTCGTACTGATTTTCTAAAGCTTACGTTTAATATTTCTTTTTTAATACTTACGGATTTAAACAAAACAGCGGCTTTGCAGGGATGGGTAAATCGATACCCGAACCCACTGCAAAGCCGCTGTTTATTACAGTACAATGCCGTCTTTAAAAATAGAAATCTCACGGAAGCCATTTTCTTCTGACCGGGTCTTCCGACCGGAAGCGATCTCCTTCACGAGATCAAACAGGCGACGCCCGGCCTCATCAACACTCTCTCCCTGTGATGCTACCGGACCGGCATTAAAATCAATCCAGTTCGCCTTCCGCTCCGCAAGCCGATCATTGGTGGCAATTTTCATTGTCGGCGCCGGTGCGCCAAATGGCGTGCCACGGCCGGTCGTGAAAAGAATGAGATTGCATCCGGCTGCCGTCAGATTGGTTGCAGAAACAAGATCATTTCCCGGGCCGTAGAGAAGGTTTAATCCTTTGGTATGCACCGGTTCCGCATACGAAAGAACATCCATAATAGCGGCTTTTCCGCCCTTCTGTACACAACCGCAGGACTTATCCTCCAGCGTGGTGATACCGCCCTCTTTGTTTCCCGGAGAAGGATTGTCGTAAACCACCTCGTGATGACTGATAAAGTAATCCTTAAAGCCGTTAAGCATTGCCGCCGCCTTATCAAAGATCTCGCGGTTTACACAACGCCCCATAAGCATACTTTCCGCGCCGAACATTTCCGGTACTTCCGTGAGAATGGAGGTACCGCCCTGCGCTACCAGAATATCCGATACACGTCCGACGATCGGATTGGCTGTAATACCGGAAAGTCCGTCCGAACCACCGCATTTCATGCCAATTACAAGCTTATCCATGCCTACGGTTTCCCGATGAAAACGACCGGCATATTCTGCAAGCTCCCGAAGCATTGCACTGCCTGTTTCGAACTCGTCTTCCACATCCTGACAGGTAAGGAATTTCACACGCTGCTCATCATATTCTCCCAGTTCTTCGAGAAACTGCTCATGGGTCAGATTCTCGCAGCCCAGGCTCAATACCAGTACGGCACCGGCATTGGGATGGCGAACCAGATCGGCCAGCACGCGGCGTGTGCTCTTATGATCCTCCCCCGTCTGGCTGCAGCCAAACGGATGTGTAAAAGTATACAGACCGTCAATGTTTCCTCCGACCAGGTTCTGATTCATCTCAACCAGTTTCTTGGCGCAATCATTCACACATCCGACTGTCGGGATGATCCAGATTTCATTTCGGATACCCACACGGCCATCCGGACGGACATACCCTTCAAAGGTCTCTGTCGGCATGGTCTTCGGGGCCGGAACTGCCGGCTCATAATGGTAGACAACTTCACCGGAAAGATTGGTCTTCATATCATGGGTATGAACCCAATGACCGGTCTTAATATTCTCCGTGGCATGTCCGATCGATACGCCGTATTTCACGATCTGCTCATTTTCGCCAATGTCACGAACCGCCACTTTATGTCCCTGCGGAATATCCTCCGCCGCAACAATGATCTCCCCGTTGACGGCGATTTCATCTCCCTGCTGAATCGGGGCAATGGCTACCACGACATTATCTTCCGGATTGATCTGTACGATCTTTGCTTTTGCCATGAAAATATTTCTCCTTCATTGTCTTCTTCATACTCTAAAAACTCAGTCTATCAGGATGATGTGCGTGCTATGCATCACCATGACGGCAAATGCCTTTGCCACGCACATCCGCAGAATTTATGCAAGAACGGAAGCGTATGCTGCCTTCGCACCCTGCTCGCGAATCAGCTTAAGATTCTTTACGGTTGCGGCTTCAAAACCTTCTACCTTTGTCAGATCCTGGCCCCAGAAATCAACATTTGTCATTACATCATGAACCAGATCCTCCACGCTTGCATCCTTATGCGCAAAGTAGAAATCAAGAACCGGTGCATCATCCTGAATCTTATATTCATTTCCGGCTGGACGCTTGCATACAAGGCCATCTGCCTCGCGGCGCTGGATCTCATTGCTGTAGAAAGCGAGATAAGCCGCAAAACTCATAGTAAGAACTTCCGGAAGCTTATGGAATTTCTCAACATACTCCAGGAAGGACGGCATATTTCTGGCTCTCCACTTTGAAGTAGAATTGAGCGAAATAGACATCAGCTGATGATCTACAAACGGATTGTTAAAACGGTCTTCTACAGCGGAAGCGAACTTTTCACAGTCTTCCTTATCAAGCGGAAGAATCGGAATAATCTCATCCTGAAGCATCTTGTTCATATAGTTTCTGATTACATCATCGTGCATGCAGTCACGGACAATGTCAAAACCGGCAAGATATGCGCCGAGAACAAAACCGGTATGTGCACCGTTCAAGATACGAACCTTTCTCTTTTTGTATGGTGCAACTTCCGGAACAACGTGAACATTCACACC
>ONLM01000229.1 GCA_900318695.1 uncultured Eubacteriales bacterium
ACTTTGAGTTCTTCCGTGTCAATAAAAACGGTGCGGAAAGTGGAATCATGGAGACGCTGTCAGAGAAGATTTACAATACGAAAGCGCAGATCTGCAGAGAACTGCAGGCGGTGAATTTTTCTGTAGATCCAAGCTATGTCTCCTATAGAGCGCAACTGGCGGACCAATTGCATAGTGCAGTGATGGAGTTGAATTATGACAGTTTTCTGGTAAAACGTCATTTGCGGTATGTAAAGGCCTACAGTGATCGTCTTAAATGGAACCGGCTGGAAACAACGGAGATCGCAGAAATAAAGGAGCATCTTGCGCCGATTGTAAAACCTTCACAAAGCGACGAACTTGCCAGACGATTTGATCATTTGATGTATAGCATTGAGCTCGGTCTGCTGCAGAGTAAAAATGTGCGGAACCCAATCAAGACGGTAGTTACGACCGCGCGGCTTCTGTCAGGAAAAATGTCGATACCGCAAGTCGGGGCGCAAAAAGAGACGATTGAAAAGGTGCAGACGCAGGACTTCTGGGATAATGTGAATGTCATGGAGCTGGAGGAGGTTCGATCAGCGCTTCGGGATTTGCTGCAGTATCTGGATAAGGAAAAGAGAAAAATTTATTATACCGAATTTGATGATAAGATCCTGGATGTGAAAGAGGGGGAACCACTTTCAGTTACGGATCAGTTTGAAAATTATCGGAAGAAAGTGGAATATTATCTGAAGTCAAATGAGAATACCATGTCTGTATATAAGCTTCGCAATAATAAACCACTTAATAAAGCAGATCTTGCAGAATTGGAACGGATCCTATGGACAGAATTGGGGTCAAAAGAAGATTATCGTAAAGAATATGGTGAAACACCGATTGGAAGGCTTGTCAGAAAGATCGTTGGTGTTGATCGGGAGGCAGTAAATGAAGCCTTTAGCCAATTTTTGACCGATGAAAAGCTGAATATCAATCAGATTCGATTCGTGAAATTGATTGTAGACTACATCGTTGCAAATGGAAATATCGAGGATAATAGTGTATTCATGAAAGAGCCGTTTAAATCAGTCGGAAGTATTACGACCCTGTTCAAAGATAATATGAGCACGGCAAGAAATATTCTGGACGTTGTGGGGATGATCAAGACAAATTCAGAGAAAATTGCATTGTAAAATAAGAAAACGCAGGAACGAAAGAGATGTGGTTTAATGAGCCACATCTCTTTTTTTGCTATAAAGCCGTCAAGCGGATGTCGCGTAATGTGATGGCGATACCCGAAAGTATAATTCGGAGAAATGATGAACCAACAGATATATCATAATCACATACGAATGAGCACGGAGTGAAAATGTGGAGAGGTATGTGTTATGAATGCAGCTTTTATTTTGGCTTTAGTAAGGAAATGTGCAAATACCAAAAAGGAAATCGGGCAGGATGATTTTCTGGAAATGGTAGAAGGACTGGATGAAGAGGAAATACAGGAAGTACAGAGTATTCTGCTGGAAAACGGATATAAAGTGCTGGAAGAATCGGTTTGCCGAGCTGTTTATCATGACGGAAGGGACATCTGCGGGCTTACAAATGAAGAATTATGTGTTCTTGCGCAGGGTGGAAGTCAGGAAGCAAAAGATGCATTGATTATCAACAATGATAGACTGATTCATAAAATCGCCATTCGAATCATGAAGCAGTATCGAAGGGCGTGCTTTGAGGAAGAGGATCTATATATAGAAGGCTGTATGGGTCTGATGACTGCTGTGGAGAAGTTTGATGTCACTCTGGGATTCAAGTTTTCAACCTATGCATGTTTCTGGATCCGACAGGCCATCACCAGAGAGGTGATGAATAACGGTTATGATGTTCGTCTGCCGATTCATATATTTGAAAAAGTGATTAAGATCAATAAATGTCGAAAAATGCATCGGATATCCTCCATCGCGGAATTATGCGAATGTGTAAACCGGGATTATGGAACCAACTATTCCGTCAATGAAATTGCGGAACTGCATAAATATGAGGATCAATATCTGAACTGTGCAAGTTTGAACAGTGTTGTGAAGAATGGCGAAGGAGATGGAGATGAACTTATGGATTTCATCGCGGCAAAACAAACGGTGGAAGAGCAGGTCATGGAAAAGATAGTCTCCGAAGAACTCGTCAAAGTTGTAGCTACGTTACCGGAGAAAGAGCACAAAATCATCAGTATGCGTTTTGGATTGGAAGGATACAACAGAATGACATTGGAAGAAATCGGCGAGAGATTTCATGTGACACGTGAAAGAATCCGTCAGATTGAAACAAAAGCCATTAAACGACTGTCAGCAAAAAGAAGATATCTGGAGGGACTATATGCCTAATTATAGTAAT
>ONLM01000228.1 GCA_900318695.1 uncultured Eubacteriales bacterium
ATCTCGCGCATCGCGCTCGATTTCCTTCGCCGTCCAATGTCCGCCTGTGCAAGCACGGCGTCCGCTTGACGGCTTCATAGCAAAAAAAGGACGAAGCGGTTACCCGCCCCGCCCCCGGAAATTTCCTTTAAATTGCTCTTGTCACATGCTTGAGCCACTCCAGCTTCTCACCTTCAAAATACGGTGACAGCTTTTCATAAACCGTTGCATGATATCGGTTCAAAAGTTCGATATCATGCGGTGCCATAATGGTCGGATCGATGGCATCAAGGTCAATCGGGCAAAGTGTCAGAAATTCAAAATCATAGAAGGTTCCGTATTCATTTTTCAATGCTTCCTTACAGAGTGTCAGGTTCTCTGTACGGATACCATGGCTGCCCTCGATATAGAGGCCCGGCTCATCGGAAGTAATATTGCCCGGTTTAAACGGAGCACTGTCCTGACGTTCCGGCACAATGCGATAGCGGACGCCATTCGGACGCTCATGCACATTAAGGCAGAAGCCTACACCATGTCCGGTGCCATGGTTAAAGTTCAGACCCTCCTTCCAGAAAATCTCACGGGCTGCATAATCGAAGCTTACGCCGCAGGAGCCATCCAGAATCCGTACATCACCAAGACGGAGACAGGCCTGTGCAACCATAGTGAAATGCTTCCGCTCTTCTTCTGTGATCGGCCCCATGGCCATGGTTCTCGTAATATCGGTTGTTCCCTCAAAATACTGGGCACCGGAATCCACAAGATAGAGTCCCTTTGGAAGAATCTCCGCATCCTGCTTTCCGCGAACCGGTGCATAATGCGGAAGCGCGGCATTCGGGCCATACGCAGAAATAGTATTAAAGCTCAATTCAATGAAACCGTCATTCTCACGACGATACCGCTCCAGCAAATCGGCGCCGCTCACCTCCGTAAGACGATCTGTACCAAGCGTCTCTCTGGCTTCCTTTGTAAGTGTTCCGTCCGGTCCGAATGCATGCTTCATGAAGTAGAAATACTTTGTAACAGCCACGCCGTCCTTAATATGTGCCTTCTTCATGTTTGCGATCTCGGTCTCGTTTTTCTGTGATTTCCAAATGGAAGTTGGCAGCATTTCATCCACAACCATCATGGATTCATCCAATGCCATGATCAGCTGATAATTTGTCTTTCCGGTTTCCAGAAGTACGGTCTTATTTCGAAGCTGCTGTACTGTCTCATATACCTTGTCATAATCGCAAAGCTGAATATGAAGAGCCTTAAGATATGCCTTGATCTCCTCGTCAAAATCATTTTTATTGGCAAAAAGATAAGCACCTTCCATATCAACCAGAAGATAAGACAGGAATACCGGATTACATGGAATGTCGTCACCACGAAGGTTCAGAAGCCAGGCAATGTCATCCAGTGAAGAAATAAGATGAATATCGGCTCCTTCCTTTGCCATAACAGCACGAAGCTTTGTGAGCTTATCCTTTGCATTTACACCGCAGAACCGGTCCTCGAGAATGAAGACACGAGACTCTGCCAGAGCCGGACGATCCTTCCAGATCCGACCAACCAGATCTTTATCGGATACGATTGCAACTGCCTTTTCGCTCAAAAGATCCCTAAGCTCCATGCCATGACGGAAATCCACACAACGTCCGTCAAATCCCAGGAAACCGCCTTCCGGTACAACAGACTTAATATAGTCATCCAGTGTCGGAACCCCCGGCTCTCCCATTTTCATAAGCTCCACACCAGAGCCTGCAAGTTCGCCGGCTGCCTGAATAAAATAACGTCCATCGGTAAAAAGCTTTGCCTCGTCCATGGTTACGACAAGACTTCCCTCGCCTGTAAATCCTGATAAGAAACGAATCGCACGGAAATATTCGCCTACATATTCGCTCTGATGAAAATCATCGGTCGGAACCAGATAAACGTCCACGCCGGCCTTCTTCATTTCCTGTCGTAACAATGTGATTGCTTCATTCATGTCAAACCTCCTAAATCAGCCCAAAATGCTCTAATGCCTTATACACACCATCATGTCCAATGTCATCGGTAATATAATCCGCAGCTTCCTTGGCTTCCGGTACCGCATTGCCCATGGCAATACCCACCTGAACGTCCGAAAGCATCTCAAGATCATTTAAACTATCGCCAAAGGCATAGGTTTTTTCATGAGGGATGCCATATTGCTCTGCGACACGACGTATGCCCATCGCTTTACTGTATTCTGCCTCAAAGACATCCGCCCCCACTTCCCGAGAGAAGAACAGAACTTTGAGTTCCGGAAATGCCTCCATCAGCTCGGCGCCATGTTCCCGGCTTCCAAAATAGGCAAGTGACCGGACAGGGAGTCCCATGGAAAGCATTTTCCATGGATCGTCAAAATTCCGGTCGTCAAATCCCCAATACTTGAGATCAAATTCCCGTACCTTATCCGGACAGGTAAAATAATCCACATCCTCGATACGGGAGCCTACCGGTTCATTCTGCGCTTCGCAGAAATGCAGTACCCGCTCCAGAAGCGCCGGATTCATGATTCCATCCACCAGTATTTCTCCCTTCTGGGTTTCTACCAGTGTGCCGTTCATATGGATCACCACATCCGGATCCACGGCGTCCAGAATCTTTACAGAATAGGCATTTTTCATATCCCGGCCCGATGCGATCGCCACCAGATATCCATTCTTTTTCAGTTTTTCAATGCCTGTCAATGCAGACGGGGTAATTTCCCAGGTATCGTGATCGTATAACGTATGATCCACATCAAATGCAACGATACCGTTATAATTCTTTTTTTCCATATAATATCCTTATCGAAAGCGGCAAAATGCCCGCCCGTTTGTTTCATTCGTCTAACTGACTCACTAAAGTTTAGAATGATTGCATGGCAAAGTCAAACGCTAAATCAAATTGAAAAAAGAGGCAGCCATGCTGCCTCCCGAAAAATCATTATGCACTTTCCATTTTCCGAAGTTCCCCCGGAAAAATTTTATGATACGGCTCTGCATCCTCCTGATTGATCTGATCAAACAATGCCCGGATCGAATCCATAGCGATCATATCCATCGGCTGGGCCATTGTCGTAAGGGATGGCATGAGATACTTTCCGATCTCCAGTCCATCGAAACCGCAAAGTGCCACATCCTCCGGTATCCGGAGTCCGGCATCATGCAGTGCCCGCATTGCGCCCAATGCAATCGCATCCGAAATGGCATAAACTGCATCAAACGGAATGTTCTGTTCAATAAGCTTCCGAACTCCCGCATAGCCGTTTTCATAAGTATACGTGTTTTCCGCTGCCAGCGGCCGGACGATAAGCTCCGGATCTGCCGGAATCCCATGTGCAATCAGCGAATCAAGATACCCTTCGAGACGCAAGGTTCCGATACTGCAATCCTCTTCGATGGCAGCAAGAATCGCAATTCTTTTTCTGCCGGAATCCAGAAGATAATCGGTAATCTTACGGGACTCGGTTTTATCATCGATCGCTACATAACTGTAGGAATCAAAATCCGCCGCATTGTTTACCGCAACAGAGCACAATACAAACGGGGCCTGCAGACGATCCAATTTTTCCCGGGAATCCAACGGACTGCCGCCTAGGAAAATAATACCGTTCAGCCGTTTCTCCTTTTCGATCAATGCAGCCACTTCCACTTCATTGGCCCGGTCCTCTACATGCTGCAGAACAAGGGAATACTCATGATTGCAGCACTCCTGTTCAAAAACCTTGATCATGGATGTAAAAAACGGGTTTGTAATTCCCTTCACCATGACCGCAATGTTTCTCGCATCACTGATCTTTAGATTTCTGGCCGAATTGTTCGGTACGTACCCGTATTGATCAATGACAGCCTGTACCTTACGCTTCGTCTCCGGATTGATGTCATAATGATTGTTTATTGCACGCGAGACGGTGGATACACTGATCCCGCATATCCGTGCAATTTCCTTAATTGTCAGTTTTTCCATCTCGTCTGCTCTCTTCCGTCATGTTTCGAATCTCCGCTGCAAGTGTATCATCAAAATCAGCGGAAAGGAAGCGATACGACCAATTTCCACCCAAAGTGGATGGTGTATTGATTCTTGCATCCCGGTCAAGTTCCAGATAATCCTGAAGCGGGACAATCGCGGTATCCGGTGCGGCATCCAAGGTCATCCGGATCAGCGCCTTCACATAATCCGATTTCAAAAGTGCCTTTACACTCATATGCAGTGCGTCCGCAACCATTTTTTGATCGTCTTCCGAGATTTCCAGCAGCCATGACTTTAATGTCTGGTTGTCATGTGTGCCCGTATATGCAATAGAATGCTTCGGCCAGGTACACGGTCTGTAGTCTTCACTTTCCCGGGAATCAAACGCAAACTGCAGTACCTTCATGCCCGGGAAGCCGGAATCCTTTACCAGCTTTCGTACCGAAGCGGTAACAAATCCAAGGTCTTCGGCAATAATCTTTGCATCGGGAAGCGCCGTCTGAATGGCACGGAACAGTCCCATGCCGGGACCTTTTTCCCAGTGGCCGCCGGTAGCATCCTTATCGCCGAAAGGAATCGAATAATATTCATCAAATCCACGGAAATGATCGATCCGAAGCACATCATAAAGTCCGAGACAGTATTTCACCCGACGGATCCACCAGGCATATCCCTGCGACTCGTGATACTTCCAGTCATACAACGGATTCCCCCAAAGCTGTCCTTTTTCTGCAAAGGCATCCGGCGGACAGCCGGCCACGGCCTTTGGTGTACCGTCCTGTGTAAGCTGAAACAATTTCGGATCATCTACAACATCGCTGGAATCGGCCGATACATAAATCGGAATGTCCCCAATGATCTGAATTCCCAGACCGTTTACATATTTTCGAAGCGCATTCCACTGTTTCCGGAATTTATACTGAAGAAAGCGATAATAATCGGCGGAAAAGCGATTGTCTTTTTTGGCCATAAATGTGGCATAGCCGTCAAGCCAGTACGCCTGTTCCACACAAAAAATCTGGAACTCTTCATACTCCGCATGTGCATCACTCCCCACAGCAGACGCATTGGATCTCTGCAGAAAACGTTCATACGCTTTCAAAAGAAGCGGAAACCGGCCGTAAAACAGCCGGTCATATTCCACCTGACGGCTGTCATCGCCAAAATCCACATCTTCGCATTCTTCCCGGCGAAGCAGGCCCTCATCCTCCAGCATTTCCAAATCGATAAAATATGGATTTCCGGCAAAACAGGAAAAGCTCTGATATGGCGAGTCACCGTACCCGGTCGGCCCGATCGGAAGAATCTGCCAGTAGCTTTGTCCGGATTTCTTTAAAAAGTCTGCAAAGCGATAGGCCGCTTTGCCCAAGGTTCCGATGCCATACTTTCCCGGCAAAGAGAAAATCGGCATCAGAATACCTGCAGTACGTTTTGACATAACTCATTCCCCTCTGGAGTGATCTTTCTGCTCCAACTCCAATCTTTCTGTAAAACTCTCGGTACCGTGGCGGAAATCATCCCTTTACGGCACCTGCTACAACACCCTCTATAATGTACTTCTGGCAGGCAATGTAGAATACAATGATTGGAATAATGGAAAGAACGAGCACACCCATCATTGCGCCCATATCAATGGAACCATAACCGCCTCTCAGATACTGCACCGCGATCGGAATGGTTTTCCATCGTTTAAGATCCAATGTTAAATACGGAAGCAGATAATCGTTCCAGATCCACATGGTCTGAAGAATGGCTACGGTAATACAGGTCGGCTTCATGATTGGAAGGACAACCGAGAAGAATGTCTGAATCGGTGTGCATCCATCGATCATGGCCGCCTCCTCGATCTCCAGCGGAATCGATTTTACAAAGCCGGTAAACATAAACACGGCAAGACCCGCGCCAAAGCCAAGGTAAACTACAACGAGTCCCAAAGGATTGGAAAGGTGAAGCATATTCGCCACCTTGGAGAGAGGGAACATGACCATCTGGAACGGTACGATCATGGAAAACAGGCAAAGATAATACATACCGCTGGTTACCGCATTGTGTACTCTCGTGATATACCAGGCACACATGGATGTGCAGAGAATAATCACAAATACGGAAAGAACCGTGATAAACACCGACACCATGGCCGCCTCCAGGAGGCCGGTCTTTTCAATACCATTAATATAGTTCTGAATCCCGACAAACTGCTTTCCCTGCGGGATCATGAAGGGCTTTTTGGAAATATATGCCTTCTTTTTGAAGGAGTTAATCACAACGAGAAGGATCGGATAAACATATAAAATGGAAATGACAGAAAAAAGAACGGTCAGAATGGTATTTCCTGCATTTTTTTTACGTTCCATTACTGCTGTACCTCCTTACTTCGTGTGAGAATATTCTGTGTAATCGCGATGACACCGACAATCAGGAAAAAAACGACCGCCTTTGCCTGACCTACGCCCTCCCAGCCGTTTCGGCCATAGAAGGTGTTAAAAATATTGAGTGCCAGCATTTCCGACATTTGGGACGGCTCACCATTGGTGAGTGCCAGGTTCTGATCAAAGAGCTTAAATCCATTGGTCAGCGTCAGGAATGTGCAGACCGTAATGGATGGCATCAGCATCGGAAGTGTTACATACCGAAGACGCTGCCATGCATTGGCGCCATCAATCTTTGCGGCTTCAATAAGATCTCCGGGAATATTCTGAATTCCCGCAATATAAATGATCATCATATATCCTACCTGCTGCCAAAGAAGAAGGATAACCAGACCCCAGAAGCCAAGTACAGCAGAATAGGTCAGAGTTCTGTTCCAAAAGGACAGAATACCGTTCAGCAACAAGTTCCAGATATAACCAAGGACAATGCCGCCGATCAAATTAGGCATAAAGAACACGGTACGGAACAAATTGGTTCCTTTGATCTTCCGAGTTAATGCCAGCGCTACAACAAAAGCGAGGAAATTGATCAGAATTACCGTCACGATGGTGAACAATGTTGTATACCACAAGGCATGCACAAAACTATCATCCGTCCAGATCTTCAGATAGTTTGCAAAGCCGACAAATTTTGCATCGGTAATGGTCGTGAATTTGCAAAAGGAAAGATATACGCCAATAATGAACGGAAGGATAAATCCGATCGTAAATGCCGCCAGCGTCGGCAGTAGAAAAATCGGAAAATATCGTTGAATCGCTTTCTCCATAGTTCTCCTCGTTTCTTGCTTTTCGTGTCTGAATCGTTCTCAGGACCATCGGTCCCTTTGCTATTAAACAGCCTCCGGCCAATGTAGACCGGAGGCCTGAATCTTAACAGTCTGCGTTTTTTGCCGTGCTGTATCAGCCCTGATTTGCTGCCTTATACTCAACAGCCCAGTTATCAACAAATGCGCTCTTTACCTTATCCCAATTACCTGTGCCCTGTGCATATTCAAGAAGTGCAGAGCCAAGTGTATTCTTCCATGTCTCGGACGGCATGGTTGTGAAGTTCCATGATACCGGCGTATGATCCTTATTGTATGCATCTGCAGCTACAACAAGCGGATTTGCAGGGAGATAAGACTCAAACGTCTTGAACGGTGTTACGAAGCCCATTTCATTGGCAAGAGCATCACGACCCTCATCGGACTCAACAACCCACTGTAAGAAATCAAGTGTTGCCTGAATATCTTCCGGCTTAGCCTTCTGATTTACACACCAGAAGTTCTCAGAGCCGGTGCAGATACCCTGTTTTTCTTCGCCATCCACACCAATGTAGATTGGCATCATGCCAAGGTCTTCATCTGCAACCTCATTGCCCTTGATATCGCCATATGCCCAGGTACCGTTCTGATAGAAGCAGGCCTCACCCAAAGAGAACTCGGAAGCCGCATCCTCACCGGTCTTGCTGGAAAGAACCTTCGGATCACAGGTAGAATCCGTGATGTAAAGATCGAAGATATTCTTGTATTGATCCAGATATGTTCCCTTGATGGCATCGGTTGAACTGATACCGTCTGCCTTATACTCATAGTAGATTGGAAGGTTTGCAAGATGTGTCTTGAATCGCCAATCGGAAGAAGAGTCAAAACCTGTCGATGTAAAAGCACCTTCGATACCAAGCTCATCCTTCTTTGCCTGCATATCGTCAGCAACCTTCTTTAAGGTTGCGAAGTTATTGAGCTCAGAGGCATCCTTGATTACCGCGCCATCCAGTGCCATATAGTCCTTCAGGATCTTCTTGTTGTAGATAAGGCCATAAGACTCGATAACATATGCAATACCCTTTACTGCATCGCCATCCTTTAAGGCATATTCATCCGAAGAAAGATCCTTATATACTGCAGAGTCCTTCAGGTCGTAGCAGTAATCCTTCCATGTAGCAAGTCCTACCGGGCCATTTACCTGGAACAGTGTCGGTGCATCGTCCTTTGCCATTTCAGACTTTAAGGTCGCCTCATATGTATTGGATGCAGCCGTACGTACATCTACCTGTACACCGGTTTTCTCGGTATACTTCTTTGCAAGGGCAGTCCACTGATCTGCCTGCTCCGGCTTAAAATTCAGATAATATACTTTACCGCCTTCGGCCTTTGTATCGGTTGCCTGTGCAGCAGCGGTCGTCTCTGCGGTTGCTGCCTTTGTCTCGGCAGCAGCTGCAGTTGTTGCGGCAGAGGTTGTCTGGGTGGATGATGATCCGCAGCCGGCCAGTACAGAGCCTGCCATCGCGGCTGTAAGTCCTAAAGCTGCAAAACGTTTCATGTTTTTCATAGTACGTTTCCTCTCTTTCGCATAAGCGATATGAATTTTTATTGCACAAATCTTTTTCGGAATTATTTTCCGTTACCGTTATCGGTAACGTTTCCGGTAACTGCTTCATTTATATCACTTTTGTCGAAAACGGGCAAGTAGGCAATCCACATTCTTTATCTTTTTTGTGATTATTGATTCTTTTCAATCTTATATTCTGTACATAATGCACAAAAATAGACGCTCGCACGCCTTTCGGCATGCAAGCGTCCTTTCCTGATTTATCATTTTTGCCCAAGCACCGTATTCCGCCTGTCACTCATTTGGCTTCTGCATTCACCAACGTATCACAATATATGCAGCGATACTGTGCATGATGCCGGTCAACAATTTTAAATACCTGCGGAAGCTCCTGCTCCGTAGAGGTGATACAGCGCGGGTTTTGGCAACGCAAAACATTGGTCAAGGTTTCCGGCAAAGTAATCGTCTTTTTCACCACCCGCTTTCCATCCTTGATATAGTTTACCGTAATTCCCGGATCAATAAATCCCAAAACGTCCAAATCGAGATCCATATCCTCTGAAATTTTCACAATATCCTTCTTGCCCATTTTACTGGAAGTACAGTTCTGGATCAGTGCCACTGGAGACTGCACATTCTGAAGATGCAGATATTTATATACCAGCATAGCCTTTCCGGCCTTTATATGGTCGAGTACGATTCCGTTTTCAATTCCATCTACATTCATAGCTTTTCTCCTTTACTTGTCCAATCCCAAAAGGAACAGAATCAACGCCATACGCATCTGTTTGCCGCACAAAGTCTGATAAAAATACTTTGCGCGCGGATCCTGATCCACCTTTACCGAAATTTCATTTACACGAGGAAGCGGATGCAGAATCGCCATATCTTCCTTTGCCGTCTTAAGCTTATCCGGCGTAAGGACATAGGTATTCTTCAAGCGGAGATAATCTTCTTCGTTAAAAAAACGTTCCTTCTGAACACGTGTCATATACAGAATATCCAGCTTTGGAATTGCTTCTTCCAGAGAATGCGTCTCCTCAAATTCGACGCCGGCTTCCTCCAGCTTCTGAATCTCATATTGCGGAAGCTTTAGTTCCTCCGGCGAAATAAGAATATAGCGGTTTCCTTTATAACGGAGCATGGCATCAATAAGC
>ONLM01000226.1 GCA_900318695.1 uncultured Eubacteriales bacterium
ATTGTGTCCACTCAGATTGATGACGCACTGCGTAGTTTCCGGAATCTGCATTATCATATTTACTATAATCTGACCATTCCGGAAGTAGATGGCCGTCTGACAGAAATTGATGCGCTGATCATATGTGGAAACGCTGTAATCATTCTTAATACAACCGGCCATAATAATGGATTTCTGGCCAATCGACTGGATGATGAATACTGGATTCGCCAGTCCGGCGGAAAAGCAGAACCGGTACAAAACCCGCTTCTGAAGAACTTGTATACCATTGCCGCTCTCAAATACATAGTCAAGGATCTTCCGGTCAACTATGAACATATGTACAGCATCGTCGTACTCAAGGACCTGAACGAACGTACCAAACGACCTTCCAACATTCTGGAGCTGAAGCTTGGAAATTATATCATGTGCAAAACTTCGGTTTTGGCATCCCATATTTCGGATATATTGCAGCAGGAACTTCGAGGCAGAGTGGATGATGTCTTTACAACAGAAAAATACATGAGTCCTCTCATTCATGAACTTGACGTGCGTTCCAAATTAAATGAAGAGCAAAAAATACGCCTGGAGATTCAAAAAAACAATCCTCGGCGCCTTCCGATCAACCGGTATTTTTATACACAGGACACACGAGATTCCCAAAATCCTGTGTCATATCTTCTCCGGTCAAACGGAAAATATATTGAATCCTATCAAAGTACCGGAAAATGGATCAATGTGAATGCATTGTTCACGGCGGAAAACAATGCAATTTCCTGGAAGGATACGGAAGCTCCTTTTCTCCCGCTGGAAAATGATATGCACCGGCTTGCGGCCGCGCTATGTATCCTGAATGATTCGCCTTTTGCAGATTATCAGGATCTCTTAGACGGAAACAATCATGTCTCAGAAGAGGGATTTTCTTCGCAGGACGCTGCAGCAGACACATCCGATGCTGCGGAAGAGCAGGCAGCACCGGGAGAAGATGCTTCCTTCACAGAAGAAAGCGCCCCAAAGGAAATCGATGCCGTTTATTTCAAGGGCTGCCGAAATATAAGAGAACTGTCTCTGCGCTATAAAGCACTGGCCAAAATCTATCATCCGGACAGTGAAGGCGGCGATGTCGAATCCTTTAAACTGCTTCAGCAGGAATTTGAGAAATTAAAAGAAGTGTTGGCGGAAGAAGAATAATATATGGACTGGAATGAAGCAATTGCCTTAGTACATGGCTCGGATTGGAAACATGCAAAAATCGGACTTACAAGGATGAAGGATCTCTTGAAGCTACTGGGAAATCCACAAAAGGATATGAAATATATCCATATTGCCGGAACCAATGGCAAAGGGTCCGCATCCATAATGTCCCAATCTATTTTGACAAAAGCCGGCTATCGTACAGGCCGTTATATTTCACCGCACATTGATACCTTCAATGAGCGTATGTCCATTGACGGAGAATTGATTTCCGATGAAGAGCTTCGGGAAGAAGCCAAAAGAATCAAAGAAGCAATCCGTCAGATGAACGAAGAACCTACCGACTTTGAAATCATTACGGCAATGGCCTTTGACTGGTTTCACCGGAAGCACTGCGATCTTGTCGTGCTGGAAGTCGGAATGGGCGGAAGACTGGATGCAACCAATGTCATCACTTCACCTCTTTGTTCCGTAATCATGCATATCGGACTGGATCACACCGAATTTCTGGGAAATACCGTACAGGAGATCGCCCGGGAAAAAGCCGGAATCATTAAGGCACACTGTCCTGTTATAGTCTATGATCAAGCAGAAGATGTATTGGATGTTATACGCAAATATGCGTATAACATCCAGGCAGATATGCATGTTACCGCTCCGGATTTATGTGAGATGGAAACAGCATCGCTTCATGAGCAAATTTTCTCCTACCGCAGCCATTTACACATCCGTTTAAACATGCCAGGACGCTATCAAATCCGAAACGCCTGCGTCGTACTGGATCTCATGGATCTTTTAAGAACTCATGGCTTTCCGGTTTCGGAAACCGCGATCCGGGAAGGACTGCAGGATGTCCGCTGGCCCGGACGCTACGAACTCATGCAGGATGCCCCGGCCGTTATACTGGACGGTGCACATAACCCCAATGGTGTTGAAGCTCTGGTAGATTCTTTGCAGGCTTCTTTTCCAAAAAGGAAAATCATTTTTGTGGTTGGTGTCATGCGGGATAAAGATATTCACGATATGATCCTTAAAACAGCCCCTTACGCGAAAGAATTCATTGCAGAAGTCCCGATTTCCGGCTATGACCGGACGCTGCAGATTGATGCCCTGATGAAAGAAATCCGCAGCTGCTTTTCCGGACCTGTTACGCCTGCAGATTCTGTAAACGAAGGACTTACTGTCGCCCTGGCTCACGCAGAAAGAAGCGACGTGATCGTCTGCTTTGGTTCTCTATATCAGGTCGCTGCAGTCCGAAAAAGATTTTACTCTTCTCCGGCATGACTTTCCACGAAGGTCCCGCTTTTCAGAATCTTCAGAAAAGCATCCACAATAACCGGATTGTACCAGGTGCCGCGTCGTTTTTCGAGTTCCACAATGGCATCTTCCAGTTGCATTTTCTTCCGGTAAACTCTGGTCGAATACATCGCATCAAAGGAATCCGCCACGGCAACGATCTGGGCTACCATCGGAATGGAATTTACATCGGTAACCTTTTCCGGGTATCCACCGCCATCATAGTGTTTATGATGATACATTGCACCATTGGCAAGATCCGGCATCATACGAATCTCTTTCAGAATTTCCGCGCCGTTCACAGCATGTGTCTTCATGATCTCGTACTCCTCGTCTGTCAGCTTTCCCGGCTTATTTAAAATTGCATCCGGAATACTGATTTTTCCGATATCATGCAGCAGCGCAATATTCTGAATCTCTTCCAGCTGTTTTTCATTGAAGATATTCATTTCCCTCGCAATCATTACCGCATAATCCGCGACACGAAAAGAATGGCCCTTTGTATACTGATCCTTGTAATCGATACATTTCGCAAATGCAGAGATAATCTGGTTTCTAAGATCAGCCTCCTGTTTTGCCTTTATACTGGCCTTATGCTCGGCATGCTTCTGTGCTCCCAATGTTGTCGCCACCATAATGCCGAGCACCAATAATCCCATAAATACCCGGAACCACAATTGCTCATGAATCTTTTTTTCTTTATGAATCCTCAATGCAGTTTCACTTACATACTGACCCGTAAGGGCATCCACCAGCGCAAAGTGGAATGTATAAGATCTGCCCGGCAGGTTCGTATAACTGACAGAATCCAGTTTTCCCCGTGTTGTATTAAATGAATCCCGGTCAAATCCTTCCAGCTGGTACGATACTTCCGGATCCTTTAAAGCATAGGTCAATGCATACGCATCTATGGTCAGACG
>ONLM01000225.1 GCA_900318695.1 uncultured Eubacteriales bacterium
CTTCTTCACCGGCTTTTATTAAAGATGGTACTTTTTATATCCCAACAGCATTTTGTTCTTATGCCGGAGAGGCGCTGGATAAAAAGACTCCGTTACTGCGTTCTATGGAGGCTCTGAACAATTCCGCAGTGCGTATGCTTCATCTTCTTGGCAGAACCGAAGTAAAGCACGTAGATACTACGGTCGGTTCCGAGCAGGAATATTTTCTGATCGATAAAAGCTTATATACGAAGAGAGAAGATCTTCTTCTCTGCGGACGTACACTTTTAGGCGCTCCGGCACCAAAGGGGCAGGAGATGGAGGATCATTATTTTGGCGTTTTAAAGCCAAGAGTATCCGCTTTCATGCATGATCTTGATGAAGAGCTTTGGAAACTGGGCATTCCGGCCAAAACAAAGCATAATGAAGTAGCGCCGTCTCAGCATGAACTTGCACCGGTATTTGAAACAGCAAACATTGCCGTAGATCATAACCAGCTGACCATGGAAATCATGAAAAAGGTTGCGGATAAGCATAATCTGGCATGTCTTCTTCATGAGAAGCCGTTTGATGGCGTGAATGGTTCCGGTAAGCATAATAACTGGTCTCTCATTACCGATTGCGGAGAAAACCTTCTGGATCCTGGCAAGACACCGGAGCAGAATGTACAGTTCATGGTATTCCTCATGGCTATCATCAGTGCGGTGGATGAGTATGCCGATCTCATGAGAGTCTCGGTTGCGTCCGCAGGAAACGATCACCGTCTTGGTGCAAATGAGGCGCCACCAGCTATTGTTTCCATTTTTGTAGGCGATGAGCTTGCTAAGGTATTGCATGCGTTGGCATCCGATGAAGAATTCAAGTCGGAAGCATTGAAGCAGTTGGAGACCGGTGCGCATGTGCTTCCACACTTCAATCAGGATAATACAGATCGTAACCGTACATCACCGTTTGCATTTACGGGCAACAAGTTTGAGTTCCGTATGCCGGGATCTTCTCTTTCTGTAGCAGATCCGAATGTTGTTTTAAATACAGCTGTATCCGATGCGTTGGACAAGATGTATGAACTTCTTGCTCCGGTAAAGAAGGAAGATCTGATGGAAGAGACCCATAAGCTTCTGAAGGAACTTCTGAAGCGTCATGAGCGGATTCTTTTCAATGGAAACGGATATACGGATGAATGGGTTAAGGAAGCAGAAAAGAGAGGCTTGTATAATTTAAAGTCTCTGCCAGAGGCTGTTCCGGCACTGCTCAGCGATAAGAACGTTCGTCTTTTCGAGAAGCATCACATCTTCACGGAAGTAGAGCTTCGTTCCCGGTATGAGGTATATCTGGAGAATTATCGCAAGACAATTCGTATTGAAGCCTTGACGATGATGGAAATGATACGAAAGGATTTCACTTCCGCATTGCTGGATTATGAGACTGCAGTATCAAAGGAAATGGCAAAGAAGAAGTCCTTGATCCCGGAGAGTCCGCTGGTACTGGAGAAGTCTATTCTGTTAAAGCTGGATAAGGCATCCTGTGCAATCTGTGATGGAATGGATCGCCTGCATAAGGCTCTTGCAACTGCGGAAGCAGAAGAGGATAGTCTGAAAGCCGCATTACTGTATCATGACAGTGTATTGAAGGAGATGGAAGTGCTTCGTGCAGCGGCAGATCAGGCAGAAGAAATGATTCCGGAAAAGTATTTGGCATATCCAACCTATTCTAAGCTGCTGTTTTCTGTTCGATAACAGCCGTACAGTATAATATGGAGTTCACAATGTTGTGAAGGTCATGTATGAAGTACAGTCCAGGAATTTATAATCTAAAATTGTATCAGTAAGGCCTTCAATGACGAAGGAGCAGAGGATCGCGAACGCGATTCGTCTGCTCCTTTTTCGGATAAGATAGGAGATGATGGGGAGATGAATCAGAGTTTTTTGAATGAGATGGATCACGATGCCTGTGGTATCGGCGCTGTCGTAAACATCGATGGACATAAGGATAACAAAGTACTGGACGATGCATTGCATATTGTTGAAAAGTTGGAGCATCGTGCCGGAAAAGATGCAAGCGGGAAGGTAGGAGACGGCGTCGGCATTCTTCTTCAGATATCGCATTCATTTTTTTCAAAAGCGGCTCGGACGGCAGGAATCGAGCTCGGAGAAGCCGGTGATTATGGCGTAGGTATGTTTTTCCTTCCGCAGGATGAGCATCGGCGCATTTTTATTATGCGAATGTTTGAAATCATTGCGCATAAGAATGGGTTAGAGTTTTTGGGCTGGAGAGAGGTTCCGGTTCATCCGGAAATTCTGGGCGATGCGGCAAAAAACTGTATGCCTAAAATTCTGCAGGCGTTTATAAAGCGTCCGGATTCCGTCGGTCAGGGATTTCCATTTGATCAGAGACTTTATGTTGCACGACGGGAATTTGAGCAGTCTGCGGATGATGATACATATATCTGCTCACTTTCTTCCCGTACCATCGTTTATAAGGGTATGTTTCTGGTAAAGCAGCTCCGTCAGTTTTATGATGATCTGCGCGAGCCGTCATACTGCTCTGCCATTGCCATTGTACATTCCCGTTTTTCAACCAACACAACGCCGTCGTGGATGCGTGCCCATCCATACCGTATGATTGCGCATAACGGAGAAATCAATACCATTCGCGGTAATATTGATCGTATGCTGGCACGTGAAGAAACCATGTCAAGCCCGACATTGGAAAAGGATGTTGAGAAGATTTTCCCGGTTGTACAGGACAGAGGCTCGGATTCTGCCATGCTGGACAATACACTGGAGTTCCTTTATATGAATGGGATGGATCTGCCGCTGGCTATGATGGTGACGATTCCGGAACCATGGAAGAACAACGCGTATATGGATCAGGAAAAAACCGATTTCTATCATTACTATGCAACTATGATGGAATCCTGGGATGGGCCTGCGGCCATTCTGTTTTCGGATGGCGACCTTGTCGGAGCGACGCTGGATCGTAATGGATTGCGGCCGGCCCGGTATTATATTACCGATGATAATCGTCTGATCTTGTCGTCGGAAACCGGTGTACTGGACCTGGCTCCGGAGCATATCGTAGAGAAATCCCGTCTGCAGCCGGGTAAGATTCTGCTGGTAGATACCAAAGCGCAGTCCATTATTTCCGATGATGAATGTAAGCATCGTTATGCGGGAGCAGCGCCATATGGAGAGTGGCTGGATCGGAACCTTTTGAATCTGGATCAGCTTGAAATTCCAAATCACAAAATTGAAACGGCTACCCAGGAGATGCGCGATAAGCTTTACAAGGTTTTCGGATATACTTTTTCTGAAATTATGGGTTCTATTCTGCCTATGGCTAAAAACGGCACAGAACCAACGGCATCCATGGGACATGATACGCCATTGGATGTATTATCAAGCGACCATAAGCCGTTATTTGATTATTTTCATCAGCTTTTTGCACAGGTTACAAATCCGCCAATCGATTCCCTGCGTGAAAAAATTGTTACGGATACAACGATCTATATCGGTTCGGATGGTAATTTACTGCAGGAAAAGGCGGAAAACTGCAGAGTACTTGAGGTACGAAATCCGATTCTGACGGGGGTTGACCTGTTAAAGATCCGGAATCTGAATCGACCGGGATTTTCCAGCGCGGTTATTTCACTTCTTTACTATAAATATACTTCGCTGGAAAAGGCATTGGAGCAGTTGAATATATCGGTTGACCGGGCGTATCAGCGTGGCCATAACATTATCATTCTGAGTGACCGGGGAGTGGATGAGAACCATGTTGCGATTCCTTCGCTTCTTGCTGTATCTTCGGTAGAACAGCATCTGGTTCGGACTAAAAAAAGAACGGCTGTGTCACTGATTCTGGAGTCCGGAGAACCACGGGACGTACATCAGTTTGCAACCATTCTTGGCTTTGGTGCGCGAGCAATCAATCCGTATCTTGCGCATGAGTGCATTGCGGAAATGATTGATCAGGGAATTCTTGATAAGGATTATCACACGGCAATTGCAGATTACAATCAGGCAATTCTGAGCGGCATTGTAAAGATTTCTGCGAAGATGGGTATTTCCACGCTGCAGTCATATCAGTCGGCCAAGATTTTTGAAGCCATTGGATTAAATCATAAATTTATTGACCGCTA
>ONLM01000224.1 GCA_900318695.1 uncultured Eubacteriales bacterium
CGCGGCATTCACGGCAACCGCAACGAAACGCGTACAGGAAGATATTGAAGAAAATCTCAAGCTTCAGAATCCGTTTCGACGGATTACCGGTTTTGACCGGAAAAATCTTTATTTTGCGGTCAAAAAACAGCCTTCCAAAATCAGCTGGATACTACAATACCTGGCAGAACACGTAAATGACAGTGGAATTATCTATTGTGCAACCCGAAAAAACGTTGACCTTTTGGCGGCCGATCTTAAAACCGCCGGATACAACATTGGAAAATATCATGCAGGTATGAGTGTTGAGGAACGCATGAAAAATCAAGAGGATTTTTTGTACGACCGCGTTACGGTCATGATTGCAACCAATGCTTTCGGAATGGGAATTGATAAATCCAATGTGCGTTTTGTTATTCATTATTCTATGCCGGGTTCCATGGAAAACTATTATCAGGAAGCCGGAAGAGCCGGTCGGGATGGCGAACCGGCCGAATGCATTCTTCTGTATAACGGTCAGGATATACATATACAACGGTTCCTGATTGCACACGCAAAACCGGTGGAATCCATGAGCGAAGAGGAGTTCCGGCACGTGCAGTCACAGAATCTTCAGCGGCTGCAGGATATGCAGATGTACTGCTTTGCAAAGGGATGCCTTCGTCGGTATATTCTTCGCTATTTTGGAGAAGATACCCCGGAATCTTGTGGAAACTGTTCTTTTTGTCTTGGAGAAGCCGAAACGGATGTAATTGATCAATATCGGAAGGATTCCGCCATCAAAAAACAACAGGCATCGGTACATGCGTCCCTTGCGGCCTCTGCATTGCGTCCGGAGGACAATGCCCTCTTTTTAAAGCTTCGTGCGCTTCGTACTGAACTGGCCAGAGCACAGCATATTCCTCCGTTCCTGATTTTTTCGGATGCCGCATTAAAAGCCATGTGTGTAATGCATCCCGTAACAGAAAAAGCCTTTCTGGAGGTTCCGGGAGTGGGTGTGCAAAAACTTGCACGCTATGGAAAGAGCTTTCTTGCCGCCATTCATTCTTTCGATGCCAAAGAATCCGTTTTGCCGGTACCGTCTTCGACCGGAGAAAGCGAAGGCAGACCGCATAAGACAGCCAATGAAGCCGACCGTGCACTCCTTCGTCAAAGTGGAAAAGGTGGTAAAAAGAATCCATTCTGCCTGCATCAGGAAGAGCGAAGTGCATTTTTATATAATGACCGATATACGGCCACCGAACTGGCCAAAGCAATGAATGCATGCCTTATGGAGAAAGATCGCCTGCAGATTCACGGCACAACCATTACGAAAAAAATGATCGAGCTCGGTTATGCAAAAGAAGTCAGTAACGGTCGTTTTTCGGAGCGAAAAGTCACGCTTTCCGGTGAAAAAGCCGGGCTAAGACTAGCTGCCCGCACCGGAAAAAAAGGGCAGGAATATTTGGATATTTTTTATGATCAACGCGCACAGAATATGATACTTGACCTCTATACAGAGCAGGATATGAAATGATTTTACAAAGTGACCAAAGGAGAAAAAACGTTTTATGATACCGGCAGCCATCTTTATGGGAACCATAATGCTGACCGACGGAACGCACATGGAGATCCGCGCGCTGGAATTTTCCACCGCGTATTTTCACTTCCGCCTGCCCAAATCGGTATGCCCGAAAAGCGGAGAGGATGTCTGCCTTTCCTTCTTTTCCTATGCAGAAAATACATATCACGATCTGACATTTCGGGATTACAGAATTCAGGAATGTACGGAAAATACAAACTCTTTTTATACAGTTTATCGCTTTTCTACAGAAAATCCTTCCTACAAAGAGGCGGCCGGAAAACTGTCACAGGAATATCTCCACTATATACAGCTGAAAACCGGTGAAGAAGGTGCAGCCGTTACAAAAGCGCTTACTGAATATCCCGTGGATGAATCCAAAACAGCTTCAAGCTTCGCCATACAGCGACAGCAATTTATGCATTTCTTATCAAAATCGTTCTCCTATCAGACTTTACCGCAGGAAGTGGGAATCACCTTGGATCAGCCTGAAAAGTGGCGCCACTATATGAAAATGCCATTCCCGGAATTCCTTTTATGGTATTTCACGGTGTATGCTCCGGGCTGTTCGCCGGTTCCTGCTGAAAAAATCACACATCTCTACATCGGAAACAGTTTCTGTGCGGAGTTGTTCCCTTCGGTGGAAGAATTGCCGATCCTTGTGGAAAAACTTCAAGCGGAAAAAAAGATCCCGGTTTTTGTCTTTTCTCTCATGCGGCAGGGACAGCGGAAAGTCCTGCTTTCCCGGATTCATACACTTCATACTGTCATAAGTCAAACCGTAGTTTCACAAAAACCGCTGGAATGTGAAATCAATGATCTCGGAATGTTGGCAGCACTTTCAAACTGGACTCCGGTTTTGTCCGATGAAATCCTTTTAACCCTTGGCATTATGCCCGCGCGTCGAAGAAAGGATGTCCGACTTCCGTGGAAACATGGTTTTACCAAAAACGATGCGGCATTGGATGCCGATCGGAAACAGGCTGCGGAACGGATTTTTGGAAAGACCGCTACGGAGGATCCGCTGTATCGAAAACAGTTGTCCTGTTCCTGGAATATAAAACGCTTCAGTTACGAATGCTGTGGCTATGCACCTTCGATCACACAACCGGAAACAGCAACCCTATATCTTCCGTATTACCAGATGAATACAGCCACAAACTGCACCCTGTATGCAGAATGTGCCTATGGTAGCCGGGGCATGCAGACCGGTACAGAACATTGTCCCGGGTATTGTCAAAAAAAGGCGTTTCTCTATCCGGATGATTTTCATATGGTGGGCTATTATAATTCTCTGTTTGGCTTTGATCCTATGGCAATGCAGGAAATGCAGCGCCTGCGGGACCGGGGAGTAAAACGAATCTGCTTTAATTTTCTATAGGAAAGGATTTCTACATTCATGTTCATAACAACTGGTCTCGGTTCGGTCGATGACTATCCGGAATACGTCCAAGCCGGCGCAGGCGAAATGTTTCTGGGGTATATCCCCTTGCAGTGGATGAAAACGGCCGGTACGCAGCGACCATTGAACCGCCGAGAAGTATTGTATTACAATGTACAGCTCGGCTCAGAGAGCGAACTTCGGATTCTGCGGGACATGCGTGAACAGTTTCGGGTTCCCGTAACCGTCGCTTTAAATTCTCCTTATTATGATCCGGGCTATTATCCGGAGATTCTGGCCTGCATGAAAAATCTGATGCACCTCGGCTTTTATGCATTCATTCTGGCCGATCCCGGACTGCTTCTCCATGTGAAGAATGCAGTTAAGAATGGGTTTTTACCACAGTTCCCACACAAACCGGAACTCCATTTAAGCGGTGAAGCCGGCGAAATCAATCAGGACATGATTGATTTTGCCCGGGAATGCGGCATTCGCCGTATCATTTTTCATCGCAAGGTCCTTTTGCAGGAGATGGAAGAAATGATACGCATAGACCGGGATCGCCATCCGGATGCACCAATCGAATATGAAGCTTTTTTATTAAATGAAATGTGCCATTTCCATGGAGGATACTGTAACAGTTTTCATTGTGATGAATTTTTGCCGATCTGTCAGCTGCCATACCGGCTTGGAAGTCTCGACGAAAAGTGTATTTCGGATTCGATGCCTCTGCCGGAAGCAGCAGATCGGGATACATGGTATGAAAAGGGCGACATTGCCGCAGGGGCTTCAGCGGATGAATACCTTACCGGACAAAGCGGATGTGGATTGTGCGCCCTTTACCGCATGAAAGCTATGGGAATTACACATGTAAAACTTGTTTCCCGTGGAAATTATACGGAGGATACTCTCCGGGATCTGCATGCAATCCGGACGGCGCTTTCTATTGCAGAACGTTCCAAAACAGAGGAGGACTACCGGAATAGGATGCGTAAGACGTTATTTCCGAACGGTTGCAGCAGGAATTGCTATTACCGCTGAGGCGGCACGGATTTTTTCGGGCTCCGGGTTCCGAAATCCCGGATTTTTATATATAATGATGTGAGTGTCAAAAGCTGATATCAAAACGCTTCCGGAACCATGGTTCCAGAGAAAGCACGAAACCGAAGGATATTCAAATGAGAATCATATTCGCAACCCATAATAAAAACAAAATGATCGAAGTACGCGCCATTTTAAAGGATGTTGCTTCGGAAATCATTGCAAAAAGTGAGCTTGGCATTGATTTTGAACCGGTTGAAACCGGTAAAACCTTTGCGCAAAATTCGGAATTGAAAGCGGTAGGCATCCGTAACTATATGCAGGCTCATGACATGCTTCAGGATGATGATATCATCATGTCCGATGACTCCGGTCTCTGTGTAAACTATATGCTCGGACTTCCCGGAATATATTCGGCACGGTACTTGGGCGAAGATACTTCCTATGATATCAAAAACGCCCGAATCATTCATGAACTCCGACATGCGGAAGGGGAGGAGCGCGCTGCGCATTTCACCTGTGATATATGTGCCGCCTTCGCCGATGGCCGTATTTTCCATGCCGAAGGTCTGTTTGAAGGTCTGATTGCCAAAGAGCCATCCGGTGAACACGGTTTCGGCTACGATCCGATTTTGTATCTTCCGGAATACGGAAAAACCAGTGCGGAACTGTCTCCGGAAGAAAAAAATGCGATCAGTCATCGCGGCAAAGCACTTCGGAAAATGAAGGAACTTCTGGAAAAGGTTCTTCGTGAGGATGGGGCTTCGGCCGGAAAGGAGGCTGCTCCTTCTGAGCAGCCCTTTCAGCGCATTATCGTCATGAGTGATTCTCATCAGCGAGATGAGAACGTTAAGGCCGTACTGCAGAAAGTCGGCATGGTAGACATTCTGATTCACCTTGGCGATGCAGAAGGCAGTGAAGGACGGATCAGTCAGTACGCCGGCGATGGGGTACACTGTTACTTTATTCTGGGAAATAATGACTTCTTCTCTAAGCTGCCTAAGGAATATGAGCTGAAGATCGGAAAGCATAAGGCCTTATTAACCCATGGACATTATTATGGTGTCAGCATGGATGTAGAAAATCTTGTTGATGAAGCGATTGCACGGGGCTGTGACATAGCTATGTATGGACATACACACAAACCGTTTTTGCGGGTAATTCGAGGTGTGACCGTATTAAATCCCGGTTCCATCAGCTTCCCACGACAGGTTGATCATCGGCCATCCTATCTTATTATCGATGTTGATGCGGAAGGGGAGTTGCACTACAAGCAGCAATATCTGGATCGCTATTAAATGAAATAAAAATATATACGGACATACTGCATAGCCGTTCTTTCGGATCCGCATCTGAACAAGATTGCCCGGGAGAACGGCTGCTTTCTTTTCGCCTGGGGAAAAGAAACAAAACTACTTGAAACACGTAACATGTCAATGTATAATAAATGTGCTGTAAGCGTTTACATTGTTCTGCGTTTACCGCGGAATTTGCTGATTTAAAAGGAGATTATAACTATGACAACAGAAGAATTCATGGGCAAACTTGCTGAAATCAAGGTATGTCCGGTTGTAGTACTTGATGATGTGGCTGACGCAGTACCTCTTGCAAAGGCTCTTGCTGCAGGAAAGCTTCCTATGGCAGAAGTGACATTCCGTACAGCAGCTGCCGCAGATTCCATTAAGGCAATTGCAGAAAACTGTCCGGATGTAATCGTAGGTGCCGGTACGGTATTGGATCGTGAGCAGTGTGCCCGTGCGATCAATGCAGGTGCACAGTTTATTGTAAGCCCATCTTTCTCTGATGAGGTAGCACAGTATGCAATCGGCCATGGTGTACCATATTGTCCTGGTACATGTACTCCTACCGACATTACGAATGCTCTTCGCTACAATCTTCCTATGGTTAAATTCTTCCCTGCCGCAGCATATGGCGGATTAAAGACCATTAAGGCTTTAGCATCGGTATTCCCACAGCTGAAGTTCATGCCAACCGGCGGTGTAAGCACAGAGAATGTAAATGAATATCTGGGCTTCGATAAGATCGTCTGTGTAGGCGGTACCTGGGTATGCAAGAAGGATAAGGTAAATGCCAAGGATTGGGCCGGCATTACAAAGCTTTGTCAGGAAGCATACGATCTCACACACTGATTCCAGAACATTCTGATTCATATGTATATGGCTGTATCGGATCCTTCCGGTACAGCCTCTTTTATTGAAAAAACAGGCTTCTAAAAAGATTTCCGAATTTTTTTAAATTTGTTGTTGACATTCGAGGCCATCTTGGATATTATGTATGAGTCGCTCGACGAGCAAGACATCACCGAGTAAGACATGAGTCCGTAGCTCAGCTGGATAGAGCAACGGCCTTCTAAGCCGTGGGTCGGGAGTTCGAATCTCTCCTGGGGC
>ONLM01000247.1 GCA_900318695.1 uncultured Eubacteriales bacterium
CCGAACAGGTCATGGTAAAACTGTCGGGAACGTTCGATATCAGATACGACAATGACAACATTTCGCAGCTTCATATTCAACAACCTGCCTTTTTGAAAAAAACAAGTGAGCCAGAGTCGCGCCTGCCCAGCAATGCAGTACAACAAGGCCAGCGATACCCGCAAGAGTATTATATCATGCCTGGGCAAGGATTACATGGCTTACAACAGTATGGTTCGCTCGCAACTTTTTTTCAACGATTATTCCTTTGAGAAAGTGTAAACTAAAATCAGTAAAACCTGTATTGAGCAGTACCTGGATAAAGAAATTGTAAAATATTCACAGCAAAGAAAGGGGGAACGGTGGTATGACAAATTTTTTGATTGACGGTAAAAAGCATGTGAAATATACGGGCTCTTCCGACTATGTAAGAATTCCGGATGGCATAGAATTCATCGGGTCCAATGCTTTTCGCTTTAATAAGCATCTAAAGTCAGTATATATCCCCGATAGTGTTACTTTTATAGATGACAGGGCATTTTCTTCCTGCACCGGATTGGAAAATATAAGGTTCAGTGAGAATTTGAAAGCAATGGGAAAACATGTTTTTTCGGGGTGTGCAGCTCTGGAGACCGTTTCTATACCAGGCAGGCTCAGAAGTATTAATTTCTGCTCCTTTAAAGGCTGCGGCTCGTTAAAGAACGTTATCTTTCATGAGGGAACAGAGCGCATCTCGTTAAGTGCATTCAGCAGATGTGTTTCCCTCCGGGAAATAGTACTTCCAAAGTCGATACGGTCTATCCGGCAGTTTGCATTTTTGAGATGCACTGCTTTAAGAAAAGTGATTTTCCAATCTGTTAACGAATGTAGTATTGATGTAAACAGTTTTTACAAAACACATCATTCCATTCGTTTTCTCTGGCCTGAGACAGCGCCGCATCGTGAAGAAAGGGCAGAAGGGTTCCGTATTAACAAAGATGGCGTACTGGAAAAATATTATGGCAGCAAAGCCGACGTCAGGATCCCGGACTGCGTCAAGGTGATTGGGGCGGGCGCGTTCCGCTATAATCGTGTGACGGAGATCATCCGGGTTCCGGAAAGCGTGAAAGTGATCGAGTCGGGGGCAATGTCCTATATGGACAAATTAAGAGAAGTTTCATTATGCGGGATTCGTGTTCTCGAGCGGTATTGTTTCCGGGGGAGTGATAAGCTAGAACATGTTATCTTCCCGGATTGTCTAGAAGTCATCGGGGAAGATTGCTTTGCATATTGTAATTCTCTTGAGGAAATTGATTTGGGTTCTACAAATGCAGTATTTAAGGGCCGAATTGCGCCAATGTCACAGGGACCGAAAAGATTTGTATTTCCGCGAAATCTGAAGGCAATTCCGTTCGATGCATTTTACTATTGTTACCGACTTAAGGATGTATATATCCCTTCATCTGTGACAGAAATCGGTCAATACGCCTTTGAAGGGTGCAAGAGCCTGACCAGCATTGTCATACCGGAAAATGTCGAAGTTCTGAATCTGAATACATTTAAATCGTGTGATGGTCTGAGGACAATATTATTAAAGAGCCGAAATACAAGGATTGTCGGTGAGGCCGATAAATTCTTTAAAGCATGTATTTGCTATGCGGATGAATTATAAGTGTAATAGTATTTGATATGGGTGAACAGAAAATAACGCATGTATTGAGAGAAACATGAGAGATATTGCACAAAATAGAATACAAATTTTGTGCAACCTGCTAAATCAAAAAAGCCAGGTTCATTGTCCGTACACATGGACAGTGAGCCTGGCATATTTTTAGGCAGAAGGGTTCTAAAGTCGCCGAAACAGCGACCAAATACCACTTCAGGAGTGATACTATATCTTTGGAAACCTATATACCTAAGGATAAAGCCATTTGATCAAGGAGGAGAGCATGAGCAATAGAAATGATTCTTCAGACAGCCTGCCGGGATGTATCATATTCCTGATTCTCGGAGCCATCGCGCTTCCGCTGGTTGGCCTGTATTTTATTGTGAGCGGCGGAAGTGATGACAGGAAAGCCTTGGGTTGGATACTTCTTGTCGCCGGGTGCATCCTTTGGCTGTGCGCACTGACGTATCGCGGATAGAAGTAACAATCTACAATCAGAACTGAAAAAACATAACACCAAACATCCGGGAGGGAAAAGTGATGAGAGAAAACAACAATACTGCAATGGAAACCGAAAAGAAAGAAATGATCGTCCGCAACCTGCGTTGGGGCGAAAGCTGCGGCGGCATGGCGTGCGGCCCCATCGAGGGAAGCAGTGTGGTGGAGCTTTGTGTTACATGGAAGGGCAGAATATACTTTATCGCAGATTCCTGTCTGATGGAATTCGAGCATATCTTCGTATCTCCGATGCCCCTGTTTGATGTCCTCATCAACATGGACAGAATGGAAGTAGACAGCGAAGAAGAGTACAATAAAGTTTCAGAGGCCAGCATTCTTGAATTCGAGTGTGAGATCGAAGATGACCTTGACGAAGTTGAGGATCTCGGAGAGACAGAGTTCAGAAAGGCCATTGAATTCGTCCGTTACGCCCTGCAGACGTATTTTGAATCCAGTCTGGCAGAGGATGAATACTATGAGATGGCCCAGAAGTTCATTGAAGAATACGTGGGAGAAGATATCGTGAAAGCGGAGATTCCGGAAGAGGCGGAAGCTGTCGGACATACGGCGAAGTGGACAGAAGGCCTGCCGGAGACACAGGAAGAGATTTTTCGGGAACGCATGATGATTGAAGCCAGGATGTTCACTCCGTCAGTCTGGGAAGCAATGACACAGGAAGAACGGAATGAGGCAGAATTCAGGAATATTAAGCTGATGAAGGCCTGCAAGTCCCCGGAGGACTATTTCGCATACCGGGATGCCCATATCGGCGAGGAGGAGGCAAAGCTCAGCTCCGGAGAAAATGCAGAGGAAGATGGCTGTAGATAGAGCAAGCTGTTCATAGAGAAACAAAGTAAGTAATAAGCAGTTTTAATATAATTCTCCCTTCTAACGGGGCAGGCTATAAAGCCTGTCCCACTTTTATCTGATGTCAAGCCATTCCCTGTTTGATAATGAAAAATGTAATGAAAGCAAGTATTACACCATTCCATATCGTTGCTTCGTCATAATTTTAAAAATGACTAAGCTAAACCTTGCCGATGACGAATATCATTGTTATACTATAATTGAGTTAATAGAATCGAAATGACGAAGCAAACGCTATGTATGGAGACGCATGCATGAGAAATTATGATTATAGAGAGAAATGGAAGAAGCTGCTGACGCCGGAGATCATTTCCTTGCTAACATCAATTCATGAATACAAAGGCGAGCAACGTCTGATCGCCGAGCGTTATGCGGATGTACTGACAGATATGGTGGATATCGCCAGAATCCAAAGTACAGAAAGTTCCAATAAGATTGAGGGTATATTTACTTCCGATGAACGTCTGAAAAAGATCGTTCTTGATAAGACAATGCCCCGAAATCGAAATGAGCAGGAAATAGCCGGATACAGGGATGTACTGAACACAATTCATGAGAACTATGACTATATTCCTATCCGCGCCACGCTGCTTCTCCAGCTCCACAGAGACCTTTATAAGTTTCAGGGGGCAGGAAATGGTGGAGTCTTCAAAAATGTGGACAATACGATTGAAGAGGTTGATGAGAACGGAAATGCAAAGATCAGATTCCAGCCGGTCCCTGCCTGGGAGACACCGGAAGCGGTAGATCGGCTCTGCGCTGAATATAATCAGGTTCTGAAAGAACCGGATGTTGATCCGCTCCTTATTATGCCGATGTTCATTCTGGATTTCCTGTGTATCCATCCATTTCGGGACGGTAACGGTCGAATGAGTCGCCTTTTGACGCTGCTGCTTCTTTATCAGGCAGGTTATTATGTCGGCAAGTATATCAGTATCGAAAAGTTGATTGAGCAAACAAAAGACTCTTATTATGAGGAACTTCAGGCAAGTTCTGCGGGATGGCATGAAGAGGCAAATGACTATGCGCCTTTTGTAAAATACCTGCTGGGTGTTGTGGTCGGATCCTACCGTGAATTCTTTGAACGTACAAAACTGATCACATCCGTAAAGATGTCGAAACCGGAACGAATTGCAGAAGAGATTCGAAATCATATCGGAACAATTACAAAAGCAGAACTGGTGGAACAAGTGCCGGATGTCAGCCAGACAACAGTGCAGCGGACACTTACGGAACTGATAAAGCAAGGCAGGATTATTAAACTCGGCGCAGGCCGTTATATCAAATATAGATGGAACTGGGATCAG
>ONLM01000223.1 GCA_900318695.1 uncultured Eubacteriales bacterium
CAATGGATCCGAAGGCAATGCCATCCGGTCCAGATGCATTGGCAGGGCGCGGAGATCCGGATTCTCCCGTGCCATCACAAATTCCATGCCGGTGATCTGGGACGCATCGTCGGAATCACGATAAAAATTTTCCAAAGCAACGTCAATAGGATAACAATTCTTGGCCTCCGGCACCCGGAAAAGCGGCGCATCCGTTACCGGCCCTTCGGAAGCGGAAGGATCTTTGCTGGTCAGATACACCTGCCGCAGACAATGCTCCCGGACGCAGTCTTCATACTCTTCTGGATGAGCAAGAATGGTTTCCCAATCATCCACGGCGATACAGGGTTTGCCATCCGCATGGGGACCGTCACCATGGTTTGTTTCGGCGGCTTCTGTGTTTCCGGTCTTGCCGGATTCTTCGTAATGTTCTCTATCTCCACCGCCATTATTCCCGTTTCGGGGCACCACATAACGCTTTGTCACCAGCTCCGGATCCGGCGTCTCTGCCGATTCTCCGCAATCAATTTCCGGGGATGCATTCGGATACGACAGCAGCGCACCATAGGGCGGCGCCCCGTTTTCGGTATAGCGCCAGCGCCCTGTTTGATCCAGCCGATAATTTCCGGGATCCACCACATCTGAAAAGACATAAGCCTGTCCGTCGATTTCCTGCATACCGTCCACCATGATGCCGTCCTGCCCGAAATAATACCGGTGTCGGTCTGCCGGATCGGTAAGCCAGCCATAATGCAGCGGACATGCGGTCGGATCAGGTGGAATGACGCATATTGGCTTTTGGGGCTCCTCTGCAGCATTTGCTGTCTGCAACCGTCCGGGTAACGCCGGCGGGGGAGCTGCGGTATCCCCTTTCTGCTCTAGTGCGGCACCTTCATTTGCACTCGGTGTGGTGTTGCCTTCCGCACCTTGCGTGGCCAATGATTTTGCTATGGCGTCATATCCGGCCTGCGTGAAATCCGGATCCTCGGCATAGTACCAGAGGACATTCTCCTTGGGCACGACGCCATTGGCAACCGTTTCGTATTCCGGGACATGAAACCAGTCCCCGTAGGAAATTCGGGGAGCCTCAAAACTGTGCAGAGAAGGAAAATGCAACGAGGTATGTAAAGCAGAGGCGACAGGAAAAACATGGGACGAAGTAAGGATTCGAGGAGTATCAGGTAGACTGCAGGAAGTAAGAAAATCAAAGAAAGAGGAAGGTGTGAAAGGTGAAATAATGAAAAGAAACAGAAAAAAGGAAAAGAAAAAAGAAGTGATAAATCCGGAAATGAAATGTCCGGTAACAGAAGTTTTGATGGGATGATTTTTCATGGAATTCCTCCTGAAATGAAAAATGGAAAAGCTCTCCTAAAGCCGCCACAGCCTGTTGCGGCTTTAACGACAATTCATATAAGGAATTCCTTATGGTTTTGACACGGTGGGCCTCCTGTCTACGGCGTCTGCCGCACACGAAGAAGACCTCCGTCGGATTTATTGTAACGCGATCATAGGGGAAAATATACTCTTATGGTAAAAAATTAACGAATCCTATACGAAAATCGATGAAAAACTTATGAAATAAATAAAACTCCGGTTATTTGATTTTGGGAAAAGATAGAGTATACTCACACTTATGATAAAGGATAATCAAAGAAAACTAAATCAGTTGCATGTGGTACTGGACGCACTTGTAATCTGCGCAGCATACTCGATTGCGTGGTACCTCATGATCAAAGCAAGAATTTTCCCTGCGGGCACAGGTGTACTGCCGCCACGGGTTTATTTTAGTGCGCTTATTCCGGTTGTTCCGGTGTATCTGATCCTCTATATGATCTTTCACCTCTATGAGCCGAAGCGCACCCGGAGCAAGCGGGCAGAGCTGTGGGACATCATGCAGGCCAATATCCTCGGTATGATGATTTTCACCACGATTCTGTATGGCCTTCGTCGTTCCGGCTATTTCGCTCATTTCTCGACCCGAATGATTGCGATGTTCTTCTTCCAGAATGTTCTTCTTACAACACTGGAACGATGGGGCATCCGCTATATACTTTCAAAGCTTCGGAAAAAAGGATTCAACCAGAAGCACATTATGCTGGTGGGATTTTCTGACGTATCGGACCTTTTTATCGATGCCTGCCACAGAAATCCGGACTGGGGATATCACATTTACGGCATCGTGGATGACATTACCGAGACCGGCACGACGTACAATGGCGTAAAAGTTGTGGGACGCATTAAGGATCTGGAAAATATTTTGAGCCGGAATACCATCGATGAAATTGCCATTACGCTGCCCCTCAGTGCATACGAAAAGCTGGCGGGCATTGTGGCGGTCTGCGAAAAATCCGGTGTACATACGAAATTCATTCCGGACTATGGCAATGTCATCCACAGTAAACCGCAGACAGAAGATATGG
>ONLM01000219.1 GCA_900318695.1 uncultured Eubacteriales bacterium
CTCATGAGGAGCAAGAATTCCCATATAGCCGCCGAGACACGGGCCGCAAGTCGGCGTAGAAACGACCGCCCCCGCTTCAATAAATACCCGAACCAGATCTTCCTTCAGCATTTGAAGATAGATTTCCTGCGTGGCAGGAATGATAATGCACCGGACACCCTCGGCAACTTTCCGCCCCCGAAGCAATTCTGCCGCCTCCCGCATATCCTGTAACCGTCCATTGGTGCAGGATCCAATCACAACTTGGTCAATGGCAATATCCTCAAAACTGCCCACTTCATGGGTGTTCTCCGGAAGATGCGGGAAAGAAACCGTAGACCGCAACGTACTGAGATCAATCGTAATCTCTCTTTCATATTCTGCGTCTTCATCTGCCTCATAAATGGTATATGCTTTTTGCGAATGCTGCTCCATATACGCAATCGTTTTCTCATCTACCGGGAAAATTCCGTTCTTTCCGCCCGCTTCAATCGCCATATTGCAGATTGTAAAGCGGTCATCCATACTGAGCTCCCCGACTCCGGGACCCGTAAATTCCAACGACTGATACAGCGCTCCATCCACGCCAATCTCTCCGATCAGATGAAGAATAACATCTTTTCCACTGATCCACTTCTTCTTTTTTCCGACGAGATTCACTTTTATCGCTGCAGGCACCTTAAACCAAAGCTTGCCGGTCGCCATGGCTGCCGCCATATCCGTAGAACCCACACCTGTAGAAAAGGCTCCCAGAGCACCATAGGTGCAGGTATGTGAATCCGCACCAACCGAAAGTTCACCTGCAACAATCAGTCCTTGTTCCGGAATCAGAGCATGTTCAATGCCCATTTTCCCGACATCAAAATAGTTGGACAGTCCCTGCTCGGCCGCAAAGTTCCGACACATTTGCGTACACTTTGCGCTGGTAATATCCTTATTCGGCACAAAATGATCCATGACAAATACGACCTTATCACGATCAAATACTTCCACTGCCTCCAGCTTCTTCATTTCACGAATGGCAACCGGAGCCGTGATGTCATTGCCATGCACGAGATCCACCTTTGCCATAATCAGTTGTCCGGTCTTTACTGCGTCCAAACCGGCATGCTTTGCCAGAATTTTCTGGCTCATTGTCATTCCCATTACTACTCCCGTCTTCATAAACAAATTATATTATCATCGTATCATTGCGATTGAAATAACTCTAATATATGTTTCATATACATATTATGTGCGTCAGTTATTGCTTTATGCATTAAACAAGGTTATAGTAAAAACATTGTGAATTTAATTTGAGTTATGGCTAATTTAATGTTATAACTACACTATCTCAAATAAAGAAAGGCGATATCATGGATCAGAATCTCTCTGGATACAAGATCTTTTACGAAGTTGCAAACTGTGGAAATATTTCTAAGGCTGCAAAAAAGCTCTATATCTCTCAGCCCGCGATTTCCAAATCCATCGTAAAACTCGAGGATGGCCTCGACACCAAGCTTTTTCACCGAAATTCCCGTGGTGTCACCTTAACCGAAGAAGGCGAAGTTCTCTTCCGCTATATTCGTGATGCCTTTGAAAACATCAATTCTGCCGAAACCGAATTGAAGCGCATGAAGGAATTCAACATTGGTCACATCTTGATTGGCGCAAGTACTACCATGTGCCGTTATGAACTTCTTCCTTATCTGAAGCGTTTTATGGAACAATACCCAAATATCCGTGTTTCCATCTGCACGCAGGGCTCTGCACAAACTCTGTCGTTACTCGAGCAGCGTAAGGTTGATATCGGTCTCGTTGCGGAACCGAAAACCAGAAAGCCTGAAATGCGCATTGTTCATTCCAGACAGATTCACGATGTTTTTGTTGCAACCCCGCAGTATCTCGATAATTTAAGGGCCATTTGCGGCAATGATTTCAATGTTTTTGAGGAAGCCAACCTCATGCTTCTGGAACAGAACAATATGTCCAGACGTCACGTGGACGAATACTTCAAGGCAATGAATATCGAGCCGCAGCAGATTCTGGAAGTCAGCACAATGGATCTTCTTATTGAATTTGCAAAAGTCGGCATCGGTCTTTCCTGTGTTATCCGTGACTTCGTTAAACAGGAATTGGAATCCGGACAATTGGTTGAAATTCCATTGGAACTTCCGATCCCAACTAGAAACATCGGTTTCATATACAATACCGGGAACACATCCAAATCCTTGGATGCTTTCCTCAGTGTTATCGGCTAAAACGCATATTTTATATCCCCTCGCGATGTAATTGCGAGGGGATTTTTATCTTGCACACAATTGTATACAGTGCAATACCCTATACCTTGTGGTAAAATAGATAACCGTACTTTATTTTTTGAAAGGAGTATGTATTCATGGCAGATACAACCAATCAAAATCCAAACAGCTGTGATTCCAATTGCAGCAGCTGCAGTGCCAACTGTGCTTCCCGTAAGGGCGGTGCTCCGGCCAAAGCCCAGCTTGCTGAAGGATGCAGCGTAAAAAAAGTCATCGGTGTCGTTTCCGGTAAAGGTGGTGTAGGCAAATCCACCATCACTTCTCTTCTTGCTTCCGGCGTCAATAAAGATGGCTATACAACTGCAATCATTGATGCGGATATCACCGGTCCTTCTATTCCTAAGGCCTTCGGCCTTTCTGCAGATGGTATCGGCGTTTCTGAAAACGGTAAATTAATGATTCCAGAGAAGTCTGCAAATGGCATTCAGATCATTTCCACCAACCTTCTCCTTGAAAACGAAGATGATCCAATTATCTGGAGAGGTTCTCTCATTGGTCAGGCTGTAACCCAGTTCTGGTCTGAGGTTTATTGGAAAGATGTTGACTATATGTTCGTTGACATGCCGCCAGGAACCGGCGATGTCCCTCTTACGGTTTTCCAGTCTCTTCCTGTCGATGGCATTGTTATCGTCACTTCACCGCAGGAGCTCGTTTCTATGATCGTTGCCAAGGCTGTTAACATGGCCAAAAAGATGAATGTACCGATCTTAGGTGTTGTTGAAAACATGTCCTATCTCAAGTGTCCGCATTGCGGCGAAAAGATCAACGTATTCGGCGAGAGTCATGTAGACGAAGCGGCCGAAAAGTACGGTCTTAAAGTCCTTGCAAAGCTGCCTATGGATCCTAAAAACGCACAGTATATGGATGCCGGCGCTGTTGAAGCCATTGATCTTCCAGAAATCAAGGATGCTGTCAAAGCCATTGAAGCGCTGTGAGAAACCTTTGATTTCGATATATAAACAAATAGAAATGCCGTCTGAGACCCTATGGCCCCAGGCGGCATTTTTAAAGAAGATGAACTGCCATTGGAGGTGGAAGAAATGACAGTCCTCCCATAACCGACAGCATTAGAACAAACGATCTGCTGACGAAAATTGTGTTCCCTCACCCAGTCCGGAGGAAATAGCTTCAATGACAGCTTGCATTGCTTCCTCTTCATCCGGTCCTTCGACTTCCACACGGAGATGTGCACCCTGCTTTACGCCGGCTGCCATCACATTGAGTACGGACTTTGCAATAATCTTACGATCTCCGTTATAGAGATAGATATTACTTTTAAACTTGATACAGGTTTGTGTCAAAACTCCTGCAGGTCTTAAATGGAGTCCGGACTCGTTTACAACTGTCACTTCTCCTGTTACCATTCGGATCTCCTCTCTAATCAATTTCTGTACCAACATATTAAATCGAATTTATAGGTACTGTCAATAAAATCCAATGAATCCTGACAAAACCATCCCATAAAAAACAATCTCAACTATTGCTTTTCCTCTTTTTCAGCTCGCATCCTACGTTCCCGTTCGGCCTGTGCCTTTGAGTACTCACATCCACAAAAGTCCTGTCGATAAAGCCGGTATTCCCTGCTAAGCGCAATAGAATGCTGATATCCGCCTTTCTTCTTAAAATCAGACGGCAGAAAGGCCTCCTGATGTTCTCCGGCAATCTCTTCACCGATACGATTCAGCACCTCGGAAGATTTCATAGGCGAAATCGTTAGTGTCGTACAGAAATAATCAAATGCCTCCATTGGAATTCCATCATACAAATGGTCGGCTCTGACCTGATCCATCACATCTGCCGTTTTCTCCAGCCGCTGCCGATAGCATAAATGGCAACGCTCTCCCCGTTCCGGATCTTTCTCATGCCCTTTGGCGATTTCCAGAAACTCTTTATGGTCATATACCGGCACCAGAACAGAAATCGGCGCATGATGTATCCCATCCGCATCCACTCTCTCCTGATCCAATCCCATTTCATGTACAAGACGCTTCAGCTCCGATGCACGATGGTCAAATTCCGCTTTTGTAGAAATATTCGGATTATAATAAAACAAAGTAATATCAAAAAACGCCGAAATATGGTCCAATACCGCGCTGGAACACGGTGCACAGCAGCTATGCAGAAGGAGACGCGGCTTTCGTCCGTTTTTCTTCCCATCGTTATGCCACTCTTTAATAACATTTTCCATCATCTGCTGATAATTTCGTGTATTGGGTTCCGGTTTACGATTATTAAATATTTCTCCCATTTCTCTTCTTTCTATCGTGCTCTGTCGATTCCTATATCTTTATAGCAAAAAATGGGATCTGATTTCTCAGATCCCATAGAACCAGTCTGTTATTTAGGTCAGGAAATCCCGAATTCTCTTAGAGCGAACCGGATTCCTTAATTTTCTGAGAGCCTTGGCTTCAATCTGACGGATACGCTCACGGGTAACGTTGAACTCCTTGCCGACCTCTTCCAATGTTCTAGGATGACCATCTTCCAGACCAAAACGAAGAACAATGACCTGCCGCTCTCTTTCTTTAAGATCTCCCAACAACGTACTGATATGCTCCTTCAGCATAACGGACTCTACATTTCCCTCCGGAGATACGACATTTGAGTCTGCCACAAAATCTCCAAGGTTTGAATCATCTTCTTCACCGATCGGTGTTTCCAATGATGCCGGCTCCCGGGCAATCTGCATAATTTCCTGAACCTTTTCTTCGCTCATTTCCAGATGATCCGCCAGTTCTTTCACAGACGGCTCATAGCCCAGCTCCAAAGTAAGCTTTCTCTGCATTTTTGACATCTTATTAATGGTTTCCACCATATGAACCGGCACACGAATGGTTCTGGCCTGATCAGCAAGTGCACGGGTCACGGACTGCCGGATCCACCATGTCGCATAAGTTGAGAGCTTAAAGCCCTTCTCCGGGTCGAACTTTTCAACACCTTTAATAAGACCCAGATTTCCTTCCTGAACCAAGTCTAGGAAACTCATGCCACGACCGGTGTAACGCTTTGCAATGGATACCACAAGCCGAAGGTTTGCCTCGATCAATCGCTGCTTCGCATCTTCATCGCCCTGTGATTTTCGCATCGCAAGACTGTATTCTTCATCTGCGGTGAGCAGTGGAACCGTACCGATTTCTTTTAAATACATTCGTACCGGGTCTTCCGTACCGATGCCTTCCAGAAGATCCACTGCATCCAGATCTACATTTTCTTCATCTTCATTTTCGAAATCTTCCTCTACCGGTTCCAGATCATCGTCATCGGTGACCTTGCCATTCTGCAGATTCTTAATTTCATCTTCATCAACGATCGGGTTAATATCAATACCACGGTTTTCAAAGATCTTGTTGATGTTATCCATTTTTTCTTCCGTTACATAATAGTCCCGGAAGCTGTCATTAATCTCAGCCTGATCAATGGATTTATCCGCCTTGGCAGCTTTTTTACAGAGCGTTTCAATAATCCGAACCAAATCCTCCTTTTCCAGTATCTTTTTACCCTCTGCCACAGCCTGAAGTGCCTCTGCTTTCGATGCCTGCTGAATCGATGCAGCCTGCTTTGTCTTCTTTTCTTTCTCTTCTGCCATTTGATTCCCTCTCTTTTTATATCTGTTTTAAAAACAGAATATTCTCTATACCACGTTTAAAACCAAATGCTTACTGCTGAAACAATTCCTACGCCCAGAATCAAAACCCCAGCCAGAAGCTGTAAAAATCCCTGTGTTGTTTTTTTTCGATCATGATCTCCCGTACGCAAGGTACTCACTGCACTGATGATCTTTAATAAAGCAGCACTAAAGAAGATCAATGGGAACAATACCATATTCTCCTTGGGATCGATAAAGGCAAGAATCGCCATTACGATTATTATGATGCCTAACACGATATGAAAAATATCCAATCGTCTGGACGAATTACGATTTATGGTATTGCCACGAGCCATTATTTTCCTCCAAGTGTTGTATAAACTACGGCTTTAATGGTATGCATACGATTTTCCGCTTCATCAAATACCACTGAATGACCGGATTCAAAAACCTCGTTTGACACTTCCATTTCTGTAATGCCAAACTTTTCATATATTTCTTTGCCGACCTTTGTATTGAGATCATGAAATGCCGGAAGACAATGAAGAAACAACACATCCTCTTTTGCATAGCTCAATGCCTGCATATTTACCTGATACGGTTTAAGATCATGGATCCGTTTCTCCCATACTTCTGCCGGTTCTCCCATAGAAACCCAAACATCCGTACATATTACATCGGCATTATTACAGCCTTCCTTAACACTTTCTGTTAAATTAATGCTTGCACCTGTTTCTTTTGCAATTTCTCTGCACTGCTCGACAAGTTCTGCTGCCGGCCAGTATTCCTTTGGTGCACATGCCGTATAATGCATTCCCATTTTTGCACAGGCAACCATGTAAGAATTACCCATATTGTATCGTGCATCACCCATATACGTAAGGCGAACACCCTGCAAATCCTCACCATGATGCTCCTGAATCGTCAGCAAATCCGCCAGCATCTGTGTCGGATGAAATTCATTGGTCAATCCGTTCCACACCGGAACATCACTATATTTTGCAAGTTCCTCGACCAGATCCTGTCCAAATCCACGATACTCTATTCCATCATACATTCTGGAAAGAACCCGTGCCGTATCCGCAATCGACTCCTTGGTGCCGATTTGTGATCCTGTCGGTCCCAAATATGTAGATCCCATGCCTAAATCCGATGCCGCTACTTCAAATGAACATCTTGTACGCGTTGAATTTTTTTCAAAAATCAGTGCAATGTTCCTGCCGCCAAAGTTTCCCTGATGAAGAGGCTGTCCGTTTACGGCACCTGCCTTTTTTTCCATCTTCAACCGTTTGGCTACAGAGAGTAAATAACGGATTTCCTCCGGCGTAAAATCCAGAAGCTTGAGAAAATCTCTACCTTTAAGATCTACCATGATGTTCCCTCCTGTATGAATATTTCAGATTTCCGAAGAAACCTGTGCAAAACAATGTACGTCCGAATAGGACCAGTGCATAAATATCTCAGGTTCTCTGACGAAGAACCTCATACATCAGTACCGTTGCCGCAACAGCCGCATTCAGCGATTCTGTCTTGCCATGCATGGGAATTCTAAGATACTGATCAGCCAATGAACTAAGCTCGTCACTTAAGCCATTGCCCTCATTTCCGATCATAAATGCCGTCGGTGTATGATAATCAAACTGAAAATGATTTTTTGTACCTTTCAGATGTGCCGCATAAACCTGCACGCCTTCTGATTTAAGCCTCCGGACTTCCTCCTGGAGATCCGGAACGATCAAAAACGGCATTCGGAACATCGCGCCCATCGTAGACCGAACGACTTTCGGAGAATACAGATCCACACATTCGCGATTCATGATAATTCCATTGACTCCTGCCGCCTCGGCCGTCCGGAAAATCGTCCCCATATTGCCCGGATCCTGCAGATTCTCGAGAATCATAAAAAAATCTCCCTGCAGACGCTCATAGGTCTTTTGACGGACAACACAAAGAATCCCCTGGCTTGTCTTTGTATCCGACATCGCTTCCATAACCTCAAGCGAAACCGTAAGAATTCTAGGGTCATCTTCCGAAATGCCCTCCGGCATACGTCCATGATACCCGTCAGCAAGAAAAATCTCTTCGATCCGGTCTTCTGGAATCTCCGCGCAAAGACGCTCACCTTCTGCAACAAACAGACCTTTTTCCCTTCTGACTTTTGCTTTCTTGATGAGTTCCCGCACTTCCTTGACTGCTTTATTTCCGGTTGATGTGATTCTGATCAATTATGCTCCAATCCTAACCAAAACACGATTTCAAGACATTCTTTTGCCAAATGCCCTGTATTACTTAAAACGGATTTTATTTCTAGCCGAAATAAAAATGGCTAAAATTCCGCGTATTTTAAAATTATAACACACGGAATCCTAGCCGTACAACTCAAAATATAAAATTTTTGAAAAATATGGATTAATATTCTTTATCCATTTTCTTAAGGATATAATTTCCTATTATGGGGAATCATCCATGATATTCCTTATCAAATTCCTGCAATTCTGCGATCCACAAATTCGCCGCAGCATCGCTCGGCATACGCAAATCTCCTCTTGGCGATACCGCTACCGAACCCACCTTCGGACCATCCGGCAGACAGCTCCGTTTGAACTGCTGTGAAAAGAACCGCCAGTAAAACTTCTGAAGCCACTTATAAATCGTTTCCTCGTCATAGCCGGCTTCTCCATTCTTCTCTCTGCTTTGATTCGAAAAAGCCCTTAATGCCAATGCATACACCTTTTTCGGGCGGAAACCAAAACGAAGAATCTGATACAGGAAGAAGTCATGCAGCTCATACGGGCCTACCAGATCTTCCGTTTTCTGCGCAATCGTTCCATCTCCTGTAGGCGGCAGCAATTCCGGGCTGACCGGCGTATCGTAAATATCAAAAAGGCAGTTTTTCAACGCCTCATCTTCGCTTGTTTCTGCAACAAAACGCACCAGATATCGAACCAGCGTCTTCGGCACACCCACATTGACGGCATACATAGACATATGGTCTCCATTATAGGTAGCCCATCCCAATGCAAGCTCACTCAGATCACCCGTTCCTACGACAATACCATTTACCTGATTGGCAACATCCATCAAAATCTGGGTACGCTCACGCGCCTGTCCATTTTCATATGTTACGGAATGGTCATCCGGATCATGTCCTATATCCTTGAAATGCTGGAGAACCGACTCACGGATATTGATTTCCCGAAGTGTGGCACCCAGACATTGCGTCAGCAGTACCGCATTATGATACGTTCGGTCTGTCGTACCGAATGCCGGCATGGTTACCGATATGATATTTTCTCTCGGAAGCCCCAAAAGATCAAACGCCTTCGCCATAACCAGCAGCGCCAATGTAGAATCCAAACCACCGGAAATACCGACAACCGCGTATTTTGCACCGATATGTTCCAGTCTCTTTTTAAGTCCAAGCGCCTGAATCGTAAAAATCTCTTCGCAACGTGCATTACGCTCTGCCGGATTTCCCGGTACAAACGGATGCGGATCGATATAGCGGCGTAAATGCCGGGCATCCGCTGCCAGCTTTTCCCTCAGCAGAATTCCCCTTTTCTCTGCGTTTTCTTCTCTAAGACATACCGTTACAATCTCATATTGTTCCAGAAGATCCGTATTCTGTTCCGGATATGTTGTCATTCGGGCACGTTCCTGCACAAGCTTTTCCAGATCCAGATCCGCAATATACATTCCGGTATCAAAACGATGGCCTTCCTTGACCAACGTACCATTCTCTGCTAAAAGGTCCTGTCCTCCAAACACAAGATCCGTAGTGGATTCTCCATCTCCGGCATTGGCATAAATATACGCCGTCACAAGACGCGCACTGGCAGAACGAATCAATTCACGCCGGTAGCTGTCCTTTCCGACCATTTCATCACTGGCACTGGCATTGGCAATCACCGTGGCGCCGGCCAGACAATGCCTTGTAGATGGCGGATCCGGAACCCATATATCCTCACAAATTTCACATGCCAGGATAAAATCAGGATTATTTTCGGCCTGAATAAGCACATTCATTCCAAACGGAACCGCATAACTGTCTCCTGTACGCTTGGAATGATGGATTACATTGACAACCTTCTCCTGCCCCGGTGTAAACCATCGTCGCTCATAAAATTCTCCATAATTCGGCAGATTTTTCTTTGGAATTATAGCTAGCAACCGCCCATTCTGTACCACTGCCGCACAATTATATAACTTGTTGACCGCATAATACGGAATACCAATTACATGAAGGATCTCCGATCCGCGGCTATGCTCACAAATCTCATCCAAAGCATCCTCGCATGCCGCGATCAACGCCTTCTGATGAAACAGATCTCCGCAGGTATACGCACTCAGTACGAGCTCCGGGAAAACCAAAAGCTGTACTCCTTCCTTCTCCGCCTCATCCATCATTTTCATGATGGCCTGCTTATTATATTCCACATCCGCAACTTTAATCTTTGGGGTCGCTGCGGCTACTCGAACATATCCCTCTACCATATCTTCCCTCCCAGACCGCCATTCTGCGGCGATCTGCCGATTTGTTTAAAAATTATCGATTCAGATTTTTATATCATAGCATAGTTTATGTCCAGAATCGAGGAAAGCCAAAAAAACGTCAGCGAACGGAAACCGTTTCACTGACGTTTTTCTTTTTCATATTATCCCGATTGCTTACGCTATACAGGGAAATTACTTATTGTCTTCTACAGAATAGTTCGGAGCTTCCTTTGTGATATGAATATCGTGAGGATGGGACTCCTTCAGAGAAGCACTTGTGATCTTAACAAACTTGGAAGTAGTCTGTAATGTACGGATGTCCTTTGCGCCGCAATATCCCATACCGGAACGAAGACCGCCGACAAACTGGAAGATGGTATCTTCTACACGGCCTTTATATGCTACACGACCTTCTACGCCCTCCGGTACAAGCTTCTTTGCACCGCTCTGGAAATACCGGTCTGCAGAACCATTGGACTGCTTCATCGCACCCAGTGATCCCATACCACGGTATACCTTATATTTACGTCCCTGATACAGCTCGAACTCACCCGGAGCCTCATCACAACCTGCAAATACAGATCCCATCATGACTGTGGAACCACCCGCTGCGATTGCTTTTACAACATCGCCGGAATACTGGATACCACCATCTGCAATGATTGGAATGCCATACTTATCGGATACTTCAAAAGCATCCATAACCGCAGAAATCTGAGGAACACCGATACCGGAAACGACTCGGGTTGTACAGATAGAGCCCGGTCCCATACCGATCTTAACGCAATCCGCACCGGCCTTAATCAGAGCCTCTGTACCCTCACCGGTTGCCACATTACCGGCAATAATCTGAAGATCCGGGAACTTATCCTTCAGCATGGAAATACACTTGAGAACATTTCCGCTATGGCCATGTGCCGAGTCAAGAACAACAACATCGACATGCGCATTGATCAGCTCCTGTGCACGATCAACAACATTGGCCGTAATACCAAGTGCCGCACCACAAAGCAGTCTGCCCTGAGAATCCTTTGCAGCATTCGGGTACTTCATCTGCTTCTCAATATCTTTAATTGTAATAAGACCCTTTAAGTTTCCATCGTCATCTACGATCGGAAGCTTCTCAACCTTTGCACGAGCGAGGATTTCCTTGGCCTCCTCAAGGGTTGTGCCTTCCTTTGCGGTTACCAGATTCTCAGAAGTCATGCACTCCTTAATCTGCTTTGAAAAATCCTCTTCAAAAACGAGATCACGGTTTGTAATGATACCGACCAGCTTACGTCCTACTGTAATCGGCACACCGGAAATTCTGAACTTCGCCATTAACTCATTCGCATCACGTAATGTGTGCTCCGGAGAAAGGAAGAACGGATCGGTAATAACACCGTTTTCCGAACGTTTTACCATGTCTACTTCTTCCGCCTGCTGCTCAATGGTCATATTCTTATGAATAATACCAATTCCACCGCAACGTGCCATGGCAATCGCCATATTGTGCTCTGTTACGGTGTCCATTCCTGCCGAGAGGAACGGAATGTTTAACTTGATCGACTTTGTGAGGTAGGTGGATACATCTACCATACTAGGAACAACCTCTGAGTACTGCGGTACAAGCAGAACATCATCAAAAGTAATACCTTCTCCAATAATTTTGGCCATTTAGAATCTCCTTCCAAAACAAAACAATGACAGCGGAAACCGCTTGCCTAACTGCATAAAAGGGGCTCTTATTCCAATGAATTTAGAGCGAGTTTATTTAATTGTAATTAAATTGCACCGAGTATAACAAAAAGCGGTCTGAAATTCAATTAAAAAATCCATTGATAATTTCAGCCGCTTTTGGTCGTTTTTAATATTTTTTAGCCAAACTGTTTGTATTTCTGAGGAGTATAGTACCGAATCTCCTTCTCCAATGCATCCGTCATCTCAAATGTCATCGCATACTTCTGGCTTCCCTGATTATAAACATAAACATACTTACGGGAATCCGGACACTGTCCTGACACATCCAGAAGTTTTGCACCGTTTGCATTATACTTTGCATCTTCGCTGTTTACCGGAGCGCAAATAATAAGATCCGATGCCTTTACATTAACCAGCTTTCTGCGTCTTGACTTATGAAGTACCGTATCCACAGAAAACTCTCCGTCAATATAGAGATATTCATATTCAATGCTTGAATTCAGCCATACAAAATAAACCGCTACGGAGCAGGCAATAAACAGAAGAATGCCAAACACATTTACCATGGCAAACCAAAGGGATCCTGCTGCCAGTATGACCGCCAAACCAAATAGTAATTTCCAAAGTATGGATTCTTTGCCCTTTACCAGATGCTCTACGTATGTATTATTCATGCTGTCTCTCCTTAAACAGTCGCCTGCATCCCTGATGCACAGCTTATTTTATGCAGAAATCCCCTCCGCATAGATTCAAGAAAAATCCAGGCGGATACGCGCCTGGATTTTCATTATACCGTACAACCCTGCAAGGTTCAATGAAGAACCTTAAGGAGTGCCCGTTATTATTGTTATTTAAATTACATCATGCCGCCCATGCCAGCGCCCTGTGGCATTGCTGGAGCTGCAGGCTCTTTGATATCAGCAACAACAGACTCTGTTGTAAGAAGTGTAGATGCAACAGATGCTGCATTCTGAAGAGCGGTTCTTGTAACCTTTGCAGGATCCAGGATACCACGCTCAAGCATATCTACATACTCCTCATTATAAGCATCGAAGCCTTCGCCTTCCTTAGACTCCTTAACCTTATTGACAATAACAGCGCCTTCAAGACCTGCATTAGAAGCGATTGTATAAAGAGGAGCCTCCAGAGCCTTAAGAACAATCTTGGCACCGGTCTTCTCATCGCCTTCCAGTGAATCTACAACGCTTGCAACAGCAGCCTGTGCATGAATGTAAGCAGATCCGCCACCTGCAATAACACCTTCCTCAACTGCAGCACGTGTTGCATTGAGAGCATCTTCCATACGAAGCTTTGCTTCCTTCATCTCGGTTTCCGTAGCAGCACCTACACGGATTACTGCAACACCGCCGGAAAGCTTTGCAAGTCTCTCCTGAAGCTTCTCACGGTCGAAATCAGAAGTTGTTGTTTCAATCTGTGCCTTGATCTGAGCGATACGATCTGCAATCTCATCCTTCTGGCCATTGCCGTCAACGATGGTTGTCTTCTCCTTTGTAACCTTAACAGACTTAGCACGGCCAAGCTGCTCAATAGTGGTATCCTTAAGCTCAAGACCGATCTCAGAAGAAATAACCTGACCACCGGTAAGGATTGCAATATCCTTAAGCATTTCCTTACGTCTGTCGCCATAACCAGGAGCCTTGACAGCAACAACGTTAAAGGTGCCTCTTAACTTATTGACGATAAGTGTGGTCAGTGCCTCACCCTCAACATCCTCAGCGATGATAAGAAGCTTGGCGCCTGTCTTTACGATCTGCTCAAGAAGAGGAAGAATCTCCTGAATATTTGAAATCTTCTTATCAGTAATCAGGATATATGGATCATCCAGGTTTGCTTCCATCTTGTCCATATCAGAGCACATATATGCAGAAACATAGCCTCTGTCAAACTCCATACCTTCTACAACCTGAAGTTCGGTCTGCATTGTCTTGGACTCCTCAACCGTGATAACACCGTCCTTGGAAACCTTTTCCATAGCATCTGCTACCATCTCGCCGACCTTCTCGTCACCGGCAGAAATACCGGCAACCTTGGCGATCTGATCCTTGCCCTTAACCTTTGAAGACTGCTTCTTAATCGACTCAACGGCTGCATCAACAGCTCTCTTGATACCCTTACGAAGTACGATAGGATTTGCACCAGCCTCAAGGTTCTTCATACCTTCTGATACAATTGCCTGTGCAAGAACAGTTGCTGTAGTTGTACCATCACCGGCAACATCATTGGTCTTGGAAGCAACTTCACGAACAAGCTGTGCACCCATATTCTCATATGGATCCTTAAGCTCGATTTCCTTTGCAATAGAAACACCATCATTTGTGATGAGTGGTGCGCCATAGCTCTTATCAAGAACTACATTTCTTCCCTTAGGTCCAAGTGTAACCTTTACAGTATTTGCAACTGCGTCAACACCAGCTTCCAGAGCTTTTCTGGCCTCAACGCCGTACTTAATTTCCTTAGCCATTATTCTGTCCTCCTAATAAACTATGATCAATCCGTATCAGAATGTTTTTCTCTTACTTCTCAACAACAGCAAGAATATCATTCTGCTTAACGACTGTATATTTATGTCCATCAACTTCTACTTCAGATCCGGCATACTTTGAAAAAAGGACATGATCTCCTGCCTTAACCTGCATTTTGATTTCCTTGCCGTCTACGATTCCGCCCGGGCCAACAGCAACTACTACAGCCTGACCTGGCTTTTCCTTATCATCCTGACCTGGAAGAACGATACCGCTTGCTGTGGTCTCTTCCATCTTTTCCTTTTCAAGAACAACCCTGTCAAATAATGGAACTAACTTCATTTTTATTGACCTCCTGAAGATATGTTTATCTTTTGTCAGTCGCGAATGTTCACTTCTGACCTCTTTTCTAACAACATGATGTATTATAGCGCCCATTATTAGCAACGTCAATAGTCGAGTGCTAACAATGCTCAAATTTCACATTTTCTTCACAAAGACCCCCAGTATGACATTTTCATAATGTGATACGCTACCCCCAAGTGGGTTACATTCTTCAATGTCCTACTTGGGGGTAGCATACCAATGTGCCATACCAGGGGCCTTATATTAATATTTTATCATCACGATTCTTCCAGCTTCCCGGATCACGTGAAGTGCCACTTCCCGTCTCGTTATAGAATGATTCATTGCTTCCTGCTCTATGTATTTATGTGCTTCCCCCTCCGTAATGCCTTGCCGCTCTATAAGGAGCGCCTTGGCACGACTGATGTAGCGCTCATCTTCCAGTTTTTTGCGCAGCTTTTCATTTTCCTCTGTCAGCCTGCGAATCCGCTTTAATAAAGACTGTAAAATCTGTACTGACGAAATAAAACTCTGCACACTAAAAGGCCTTGCCAATACCATGATTCCGGCATCACCCGTCCGATATACGGTCTGCTCATAGGTATCTTTCGAAACCATCAAAAGAATTCCCATTGAAGGAAACCGTTCCGCGAGATCCAGTACGGATTGCAGTCCAAACTCATCCGGCAACGGTGTATGCACAAGAAGCAGATCATAGCGATCCATGCTAAGTGTTTGTTTTACCCTAGCCATAGATGTCTGAATCGATACCGTTCCGTAAGACGAAGGCAGAACGCTACGGATCTGGTTTGCTGTCTTCTCTGACGCTGCAGCAATCAAAACGCTGCATTTTCTTTCCGTTCTCTCCATTCTGTTTTCCTATCTGTATATAAACACGTCATGGATAGTATCTACACTATCCGGCAGTCTGGTCAGTTTTCCTGATAGGCTTCCAAATATCCGTCCGGAACAATATTTCGTATGAATGAAGAATTACGGGCAAGTGAAATGGCTTCCTCCAAAGTCTGCGGAAGCTGCTTCAGACCATCCGTAATTTTCGGATCGGCCTTAAATAAATTGAGATCGATTGGTTCCATTGGTTGAAGTTTCCGTTTTATACCATCCAGACCGGCATAAATCAGAAGTGCAAATGCGAGATATGGATTGGCCAGCGGATCCGGAGAACGAAGTTCAATTCGTGTCATTCCGGAACGGGTCGCAGGAATACGAATGAGTTGTGAACGATTCTGCTCTGACCAGCTTACATAACGCGGCGCTTTCATATCCCCGAGACGCTCATAACTTTCTCGGCTTGGATTCAGGAACAATGTCATCTCACGGATATGCTCCATCACGCCGGCCATAAATTCCATTGTATAATCAGAGCCGTCCCTTGCTTCCACGGAAATGTTGATATGCATCCCATTACCTGGCTTGTCTTTTAACGGCTTTGGCGAAAAATCCGCCCATACCCCGTCGGATGTGGCAATCGAACGAACAACCCATTTAAACGTTGATGCATTATCCGCAGCGGTCAATGCATCCGCATAACGGAAATCAACCTCATTTTGTCCCGGACCCATTTCATGATGACTGGCTTCCGGACGGATTCCCATATCCACAAGTGCAAAACTGATATCTCGTCGGATATTCTCTCCGTGATCTTCCGGTGCAATGTCCATATAGCTTGCCTGATCCATCGGAACACGTGTCCGCTCACCATTTTCATTCAGCTTGAAAATATAAAACTCCACCTCTGTACCGAAGTTCACAGAGATTCCGTTTTTCTGTGCTTCGGCCACTGCCTGTTTCAGAATATAGCGCGGATCCTTTTCAAAAATGGAGCCGTCCGGATATTCAATATCACAAAACATTTTTGCCACTCTGCCATCAATCGGGCGCCATGGCACGATCGACATGGTTGTCGGATCCGGACGCAAAAAAAGATCCGACCGTACCTCCGCATCAAAGCCCATTATGGATGAGGCGTCAAAGCTGATGCCTTCGGTAAATACCCGCTTTAATTCATCCGGCATAATGGCAATATTCTTTTGTACACCAAATACATCAAAGAATGCGAGCCGTATGAATTTTACATTCTCCTCCTCAACAAACTGCAGGATATCCTCAAAGCTGTTCATGGTTTTTACCTCAAGATCATCATAAGTTTTAAATATTGTATTACTCATTCTCATGACATGTAAACCTTTTCCTTTTACTTACAGAGTTCTTTAAAACGTCTCATGGCTTCTCTCGTATTTTCATGCGTCGAAAATGCCGTCAAACGGAAAAAGCTCTCTCCGGCTTTACCAAATCCCGCCCCGGGAGTACCAACCACACAGGCTTCATTCAGTAGCTTGTCAAAAAAGCTCCAGCTATCGAGATTTCCGGGACACTTTAACCAGATATAAGGAGAATTCTTTCCGCCGGTATAGTAAATGCCAAGTTCATCCAATGTATCCGTAATAATCGCTGCATTTTCGCGATAATAGTCAATGTTTTCCTGGATCTGCTTTTCTCCTTCTGCAGTAAATACCGCTTCTGCGCCTCTCTGTGTCACATAACTTACGCCATTAAACTTGGTTGTCTGACGGCGCAGCCACATCGGATTAACCGGAATGCCATCAATGACCAGCTCTTTCGGTACAATCGTATATCCGCATCGAGTTCCGGTAAATCCGGCCTTTTTTGAAAAACTGCAGAACTCGATTGCAACTTCCTTCGCACCCGGGATTTCATAAATTGAATGCGGAAGATCTCCGGTTACAAAACATTCGTAAGCTGCATCAAACAGGATCACCGCATGATTTTCTCTCGCAAACGCAACCCACTGCTTTAACATTTCCCGGTCATATACCGCACCTGTCGGATTATTCGGTGAACAGAGATAAATGAGATCCGCATGATCCTCTTTGGCCGGCATCGGAAGGAATCCATTTTCTTCGGATGCAGTTTTAAATACAATCTTCCGGCCATCCATTTGATTGGTATCTACATAAACCGGATAAACCGGGTCTGTCACCATAACGACATTATCCTTGTCAAAAAGATCCAAAATATTTCCAAGGTCTGATTTTGCGCCGTCCGAAATAAAGATCTCATGAAGATCCAGTTCCACTGCATATCGCGCATAATAACGCTGAATAGCCTCTTTCAAAAAATCATATCCCTGTTCCGGGCCATATCCCCGAAAACTTTCTGCACGTCCCAATTCCTGTGATGCAGATACCATAGCATTTACGACAGCTTCCGGCAGCGGTCTTGTGACATCTCCGATGCCCATTCGGATCAGCTGCTCTGCCTTATCCGGATGATCCGCCTGCCATTTCCGGATTCTTCTTGCAATTTCCGCAAACAAGTAGCTTTCTTCTAGATTCTGATAATTGCCGTTAAGTTTTACTGCCATCGTGCTGTTTCTCCTGTTCTTCTGGATATACTATATTGAAAACCAAAAAAAGAGCAAAGTCATCCCGGTACAATACCGGGCGCCTTTGCCCTTATTAGCTTCATTATATGGATTCGAACCTGCCTGTCAAGAAGTGTATTCTCTATTACTCTTCTTCTGTAATCGTCGCTGTATGATTTATAACAGAATCTTCCGCTTCCTGTGCTTCCTGCTCTCTGGCTCTGGCTTCTTCGGTTGCATCATAAAATTCTACTTCGATCTCATCATCATCCTCAGCGGCCTCTTCGTCTTCAACCCGACGTTCTTCCGGTGTCTTCACGATCTCTTCCTCAATCACATCATCATCGAGATCTTTTTCTTCCGGCTTAAACTTCTCATTCAGGGTATCTTTTACCGCCTTATATGCATCCTTACCTGCATCCACTGCCAGATTTTTGGTATCAATCGCCAGATTCTTGGCTGCCACGCCCAGATCCTTGGCTGCCGTTTTCAATTCTTCAGAATTTCTGGAATTGCGAAGTGTTGTATAAGAGCGCTTGGCGCTATCCCTTACCTCTGTTGCAGAATCAAGAACATCCGTAAAATCCTTATCTACTTCTTCACTGAATTTCTGATACTTATAGAGATATGAAACCGCAGCGGCAACGCCTCCTACAAAAGCGGCAAGGCCGATCAGACTGCCTAATCCTCTTTTTGACATAAACATCCCTCCTATTTTTTAAGAATCGCTCTTCATACGAATTTAAACTAAGCTTATCATAACATAAAAAGCCGGACAGGTCATCCTATCCGGCTTAAAATCCGTGCTTTTACTTCATCCGTTTTTCCGGCAAACTTATTTATTATTTGCCTGCGGAAGCTGGAAACTGCTCTTCAAATTTACAATACGGTTGTAAACCGGAGCACCTTCCTTGGAATCATTACAATCTACGCAGAAGAATCCATTACGTACAAACTGGAAGCGGTCATAAACCTTTGCCTTCATCAGATCCGGCTCTACCAGTGCTTCCGTTACAGTAAGTGAATTTGGATTAAAGTTCAATGAACCGTCTTCATTAAGCTTGCCCTTCTCTTCATCAATCAGCTGCTCATAAAGACGAACCGTAACCTTGCCCGCTGTTGCTGCATTAACCCAGTGAATGGTTCCCTTAACCTTACGTCCGGTAAATCCAGATCCGGACTTGGTTTCAGGATCATAAGTACAGTGAACCGCGGTTACATTGCCCTCTGCATCGGTATCATAAGAAACCGCTGTTACGAAGTATGCGCCCATAAGACGAACCTCGTTGCCTACATAAAGTCTCTTATACTTCTTCGGCGGCTCAACCATGAAGTCATCTCTCTCGATGTAAAGCTCTCTGGAGAACGGTACCTGACGGCTTCCGAGTTCTTCATTTTCCAGATTATTCGGGATTTCCAGCATCTCGGTCTCACCCTCTGGATAATTGTCAATGATCAGCTTGATCGGATCAAGAACAGCCATGAGACGTGGTGCCTTCAGCTTCAGATCCTCACGAATGCAATACTCCAGAAGTGATACATCGGATGAAGAATTTGCCTTGGAGATACCGGACAGCTCTACAAACTTACGAATAGACTCCGGTGTATAACCACGGCGGCGAAGTGCGGCAATAGTTACCAGTCTAGGATCATCCCATCCATCTACAACACCATCTTCAACCAGCTTTTTGATATAACGCTTTCCGGTTACAACATTGGTAAGATAAAGCTTTGCAAACTCGATCTGTCTTGGCGGATTTTCAAATTCACATTCTCTGACAACCCAATCATACAGTGGTCTGTGATCCTCAAACTCCAATGTACAAATAGAATGTGTGATTCCTTCGCAGGCATCCTCTATCGGATGTGCAAAATCATACATCGGATAGATGCACCACTTATCACCGGTATTGTGATGATGCATGTGCGCAACTCGATAAATGATCGGGTCTCGCATATTGAGGTTCGGACTTGCCATATCGATCTTTGCACGAAGTGTCAGAGATCCATCTTCATACTTTCCGGCTTTCATATCTTCAAAAAGACGAAGGTTCTCTTCAATCGGACGATTACGGTTTGGCGATTCTGTACCCGGTGTATTGAAATCGCCGCGATATGCCGTGATCTGCTCCGCTGTAAGATCATCAACAAAAGCCTTTCCCTTACGAATCAGAAGAAGTGCTTTCTCATACATTACATCGAAATAATCCGATGCAAAAAATACACGGTCTTCAAACTTGGCACCCAACCACTGTACATCTCTCTTAATGGCCTGAACAAACTCCGTTTTTTCTTTCATCGGGTTTGTATCGTCAAAACGGAGGTTGAATTTTCCGCCATACTCCTCAGCAATTCCTGAATTCAGGATGATTGACTTTGCGTGTCCGATATGAAGATATCCGTTAGGCTCCGGCGGAAACCGAGTATGAACGTGATCGTATACTCCTTCCTTAAGATCTGCATCGATTGCTCTCTCAATAAAGTTTTTGGATTCCGGTGTCTTTTCCTCTACATCGGTACCATTCTCATTCTTTTCAATATCAGACATGGCGTCCTCCTGTTACAAACTAAAATTCCTGTGAAGTATAGCATAAATTCTTTCGAATTTACAATGTTTTCAACGGCATTTCTTCCTGCACGGACGCGATCCTATTCTTTTTTCTGATGCTGCTGCCATTCTTCTCTCATCCTGCGCTCCGCTTCCCTCTGCAAATAATCTACAGTCTGATAATCGGAAAACTGTGCATGTCCTACCGATGGGCAAAGCTTACAGGTAAATCCATTCACATTTACAACCTCACGAATCGAACGCCGTACATCACCGGCAAGTTTTTCGGCTTCTTTTGCATCAACGACTTGCTTCATTACAATAAACTTATTCCCGGTGGACCTTGCCAGCGTCGCATGCGTTCCGATAACATGATTCAGTTTTTTTCCTACCGCATACAAAATTTCCTCTCCAAAGGCATGTCCATATTCCAAAAGGAAATCTTCAAAGTTATCGATCGTTAAATGAATCTCTGTAAAATCGGTTCCGCGTAATCGGAATTCATCTTCATACTTCAATCTCGCCGTCATAAAACCACGAATGTTCAATAATCCGGTTACAGAATCGGTTTCCGCAGCATGCAGACTCTTATGCTGTAACTCATGTTCCTCTGTAATGTCTCTGAAGTATCCCACAAGGCCAATGATCCGGCCATTGTCATAAATCGGCATTTTACTTGCAAGTATGTTCCGTATGCTTCCGTGTGCAATGCAGTGTCCCGCTACATTATTCGTAACCCTTCCTTCGCGGAGAACCGCATATTCATCATTCCGATACGGATCCGGATTGACATGCCATCCCATATCCTCATCTGTTTTTCCTACAAAATCCGCCTCTTTAGAAAAACCATAGTACTCCATAAACTTCTGATTCGCCCCGACAAAGCGACGTTGTTTATCTTTCCAGAAAATTCCGAGTCCGGAATTCCGATTAAAGTTATCCCAAAGCACCGAACTGTTTAATTCATCGCCAACCGAATGATTTCGGAGAACATTGACCTTATACACCTCATTGTAATACTGTCGTTCCGAACTGCTCTCCAGCTGCATACCGATTTCATCCATCGCCGCAAAAAGCGGTCCCAGTTCCATCGGCTTCATCAAAAAATATCCCTGCATCTTATCGCAGCCGGCGGATCGCAAAAACTCTTCCTGCTCTTCTGTTTCCACGCCCTCCGCTAATGTATCCATAGTAAGACTCTTTGCCATGGCAATCATCGACGTCAATATTCTCCGGGATCGCAAACTAAAATCTGAAAGGAAACTCCGGTCTATTTTTACAAGTTCAAAAGAAGACTCCTTCAGCATGCTCAAGCAGGACACACTGCTGCCAAAATCATCCAGAATGATCCGATGACCGTTCGCATGAAGCTTTTCCAATGTCGATTTTACAATTTCCGGAGCTTCTTCTATGGCCCTTCCCTGAATTTCTATTCCGATAAGATCCGGTGTAAGATTATATGCCTTCATCAGATCCTCAAGGAACTGGTATAAATCTATTGCCGTGAAATCTTTTCCGGAAAGATTTACAGAAAACGGCACAACCTCCCTCTTTTGATTCAGCGCAAAACGACAATCCGCACAGGCCTTTCGCAGAACAAACCGATCCAGGCGGTCAATTAAATTTTCCTGCTCCAGTACCGGCACAAACTGTTCCGGTAAAAGTTCTCCCCGCTCCGGATCATCCCATCGAACCAAAGCCTCCAACTCACAAACTTTCTCCTGCAGTGTCCGGATGACCGGCTGGTATACGACCCGGATCCACCCCTCTTGAATCGCGCGGTCCAAATTTTCCACAATGTAGCTTTCCTCTGGTACACGTCCTGTGTTTATCATTTCTACTACCCTGCTTTTTGAACTATTCTATATGATTTTGTGACCTGATTTTTTATATACTCTGTTAAACACGTTCTTTTTCTGTCATAAAGACTATACTTGAAATTATAGGTTCAAGTACTTGAATTTGCAAGGGAGCATAAACTTAACAATCCCATGATTTCTTGGTAAAATTAAAGAAACAAAACATCTTGGAGACTTCTATGAATCGCATCCGAATCTTTGCCGAAAATCACCTTATTTTCTTTGGCGCTATCATCCTCGATCTTTTTGCTTTTGCAGCGAATCTCTTCGCTGCCAGATGGACTGTTTTTGCAAATGCCTATTCTCATACTGTTTTTCGTTTTGCCAGTCTTCGTCTCAGCCGATTGATGGGAATCTTTCATGTATCTATCGTCGAATGTTTGCTCTTTGCTTTATGTATTCTCGGAACCGGCGACCTTTTCTATCATCTCTTCTTTTCATGGAAAACCCGTTCCTGGAAACCTCTCCGCGCATTGGGCGGACATGTTTTTCTTCTGTTGTCCTTTCTTTATTTTCTGTATACCTTCAACTGCAGTATCAATTACCGCCGAACAAGCTTTTCAAAAGAAGCGCAACTCAATGTCACCGAAAACTACAGCAAAGAGGAGCTCTTAAAGCTCTGTGAATATCTCGTTCGAGAACTGAACACAGCAGAACGAAATCTCGTCACCGAACGGCAAAAGGCTATGGAAAGCACTACACTGTCTCCGGAAGATCCGGAGGATGTAAACTTTCTGTTAGTGCAGAACGGTGCCTATATCGGACAGACTGAATTTACTCCGGAGCCCAATGCCCGATGGCTTTTTCATGCCGGCACGGCAGGGCAGCATGCTATGGAAGCTTTAGGCAATCGCTATGATCGTCTTTCCGGTCTGTATCCCTACCCAAAGCCGGTTCTCAATTCCTGGATTCTTTCTGTTCAGCAGACAACCGGTGTATATTCCCCTTTTACCCTTGAGGCAAACTATAATCGTAGTATTCCATATTACAACATCCCTTTCACTATCTGTCACGAACTCTCCCATCTTCGCGGTTACATGCAGGAGCAGGAGGCAAACTTTATTGCCATTCTGGCTACCTGTTCCTCCGAGGATAATTATTTCCGCTACTCCGGATATCTGAACGGTTGGGTTTATGCCGGTAATGCTTTGGCCAAAGTAGATTACGAAAATTTCTCCCGATTATACAAGGCACTGGATCCTCATGCCATTCAGGATCTCAAATACAACAATGCCTACTGGAAACGCTATGAAGGAGAAATTGCCAAAGTACAGGAAAAAGTCAATGACGTATATCTGAAATCCAACGGCCAGTCTCATGGTGTAAAAAGCTACGGCCATGTTACGGATCTAATGCTGCAGTATTACGAAAAAAACGGAACTTTGGACATCCATAAGCTCTCTTGATTTCTCATTCTCCGTACCGTCCACAGGTTCGAACATAAAAAGACCATTCATAAAACACAAACGTTTATGAATGGTCTTTTCTTATTGATCAATCCGATTACTACTTTTCCCAAAGCCAGTCAGCATATTGTTTTGCTTCCTTCAAATGCTCCGATCCGGCAGGAAATCCCAGAATCGGCACTGTATTCTGATAATATCCCCAAGACGCCAGCTTAGGACTCTCTCTAAGAATTAATCCTACCGGTACCGGTTTCTCCATAGTGGAGGGATCCGGTGCTTTAAATTCCTCTCTCGAAATCAAGGTTGGTGTTCCCAGCGCACCTGCTGCATACTGTTCCAGCGAATCCGAAGTCTCTTCGCTTTCCCCGGCCGTACCATTTCCATCCTTCAGCGTCTCCGGCACGTCCCCGGAAGCAAGAGCCTGATCTGTCTGCTGATTAACCCGCTCTATTTCTGCCTCATCCACGTAGTACAGCTTATCGCCGAATGCCTTCAATTCCTCCTCCGTATAGACCTTACGAAGATCCAGATACGCGCCGTTCGCAACGTAATAGTAAAATACCGTTGGATCCTCCACCATCACATCCAGACCATGGGCTGCAAAAAGCCCCGAGATCCTTGCCGTCATAGCCATGGTAAATTCACTATGCGCATTTGGATCATAGCTTTCCGATGCATCTATCGTAACATCGTACTGACTCAGATCAATTTCTGCTATCGTTCCGAATGTTTTTGCAAGCTCCTCCGGGTTCACACTTCCGTTTCCGCTGCCGGCATTGAGCATCATCGCATAAAAAGCACTCGGCTTATGCGACACAACCGTACTGATTATAGAAACGGCAAGTCCAATCACCAAAAGGGTACCGAATATCCATAACTTATAATATTCAAACAGATATTCCAGCTTTTTCCCTAACGTCATTCGGGATAATTTTTTCTTTTCCTTCTGCCACTCTTCTTTAAATGCCATTCTAACTAGTCTTCTTCTCCGTCGGTATCGTCATCGTAAAAAGCATCATCCAAAAACTCTTCCTGCTCACGGTCGTCAAAAATTGACTCATAATATCCGGCCGTTGTATTTCTGTCATCCGGATCGGTATCCAACCATTCCTGTGTTGCCACAAGGTCATCATGATGCCCGTCAAAGCGATTATGTACATAGAAAAGGCTCAGTACCTCGCCGGAAAGCTCCATACCGGGAATTTTATTCTGAAACATCTCGATCACGTTCCAAAGAGGGACTTCCGCATCATAGCAAATATCCAGATACAGAAAATCCGACTTATCCGGATCATAGTAGCAATGAATTTCATCTCCAACCGTATCTTCCCCGAACAGATCCATATACAGCTGCCGAACCGCTGCTGCATTCCGTTCTTCGGCATCATTGAGATAGTCCTTCGGCCCTTCTACTACAACCTTATAGTGCTGAAATGCCTCATTTTTCAGTTCCAAAAACTCAAGTGTATCGGCAAGTACCGTTTCAACTGTTGTATGATTGCTCTCTGCGTAACTCTTTAAAATATTGACATACTCGTCAGGAAACTCCATTTTCATGCTCATAATAATTCCTTCTTCTTTTCCATCAATGCCTTCTTTTCATTCTTCATTTCCCAATGAATCAAGAAGGTCAATGCACCTCTCAACAAAATGATTGCGCCTAAAATACCAATTTCTCTCCATTCACGCACCACTACCGTACGCAGGACCTCTCCTCCGAGTTTAAACTCCAGTGCAAGAGAAATTCCCTGCGCCAATGCAAGACGCACATGCTCATCTTTTTTCACAAACCAAAGATAATAGCATTTCACCGCAGTGTAGATCAGTATTGAAATACCAAACAGCTCCAGAATGATAGTGCAAATTGATACAATGTAATACAGTACGTTTTCCAGATTTGCGATTACGAGGTTCATCATAGTCTGCTCCAAGTTTATTTTATTTTTGTTCTATTATATAGCTTCCAAATCATTGCCGCAATCACGTAAGCACCGCCGATGATCACAATGCTCCAAAATACAGAAACATAAATCGGATGTTCCAGTACATGAAGGAAAGAATACGGTCCGTACACCTTTCCTGTCACATTAAGAATAATCAGAACCACCGCATATAATGCGGTAACTCCAAGTACAATCTTAGGTGCATACTTCGGCAATCTGACCTCATTTTCCAAAAAACAGAAGGATCCAAATGAAATCATCGGACCCATGAAATGCGTGATCAACCGCGTTTCCTCCAGAAATTCATGATGATATCCTTTTTCCGGTCCCAAAACCGTCAGAACGACCGTAAACGTCACCATGAGACAGCTTGTCGCCGTAAAACGGAGCAAACGTACAGCCATTGGGATCATGCCTGTATATTTTTTCACCATCCAGGATGAAATGATACCCTGCGTCCGATTTCTGGATACCGCAACCATGCCAAACAGCAAATATAAAATTCCGGATACAAGCGCTAATAAATTACTGTCATTTGTATAGTAAATGAATATATTATTTCCATCCGCCTGATATTCGACATTGAACACGATCAGTTCCAGCAGCACCAAAGCAATGTTGGCAAAAATCGACAGCTGCATTTTTTTCATATTATCTAACTCCTGTAAATCCTTTTTCTTCAAAATCAAACGGGCCCGAAGGCCCGTACAATGCTTATTTTTCTATTCCCATTCGCGGCATAAGACCATCATCCTTTGGATGCCGGTCTTTTTCCATATAGGTTACATAATCCGCCAAGGCCATAAATTCAAGTGATGGATTCCGACCGGTAATAACCACCTCGATATGCGGTGGAAGCGTCAGCAGAATATGCATGATTTCCTCCCGCTCCACCAGGTTCTGCTCCAATGCATCCAGAAGACCGTCAAAGACAAACATTCCCGTAACATCCGGTGTAATGGTCGGCTGTTTTACAACCCCGAATTTCTGCTTCCGGTTTTCTGCCACCATAACCTTTCGTGGCTGCGCCTTAAGTACCATGCTCATGGTACGGACTCCTCGGCGGATCAGCGCATTACAGTCATTTTCCATTATATGAATTTCTTCTTCTGTAAGTTTCATTCCTTCCGGAAAATAATGCTCCTGCAACAGGACATAGACCCCCGGCATTTTTTCCAGCATGCCGATTTCTCCCGCAAGTCCATCCTGAAGGAATTGGCAAAAAATCACCGGAACACTGTGCCCGGCAGCCCGGACAGCGGCGCCTACAGCAGCGGTTGTTTTCCCTTTTCCATCACCATAATAAACATGAATCATCGCTCTTACCTATTATCCCTATGGTCTACATCCCGCTCCCATAGCCTATCTACGGGATATTCGTGTAATTGTTACCGGATTCTCTGCCTGATGCATGTGATACGAGCCTCTCCGCTCCAATCCGGTTGCCTGAATTTCAACCATCTCAAACTGATAGTCCGTCATCTTCTTTTCAAGTGCAAGTATTTCAGAAATTCCTTCCAGTGTTACGGTGTTAATTACAATAACCACCTTAGGATTTGCCTCTATTGCCCAGTCAACGATTTCTGCAAGTTTCCCCTTGCTTCCGCCAATGAAAACACAATCCGGCCGCGGAAGCACCTTTTCCTCTGCCGCATGATCGCAGATCGTCATTCCCTTAAAACATTCCGGTGCATTTCCACGTACAACCCGAATGTTATCGATCTGAAAATCAAAACGATTCTGCTCAATCATCACAGCAGCATCTTCATCACTTTCTACAGAAATAACCATGCCCTCAGGACATGCCAATGCCGCCTCGATCGATACACTGCCGGTTCCGGCGCCAATATCATAAACAACACTATTCTCATGCAACGCCAGACGACAAAGGCTCAATGCCCGCACATCACGCCGTGTCATGGAAATACTTCCGTTCTGCTGAAACCGTTCATCCGAAATGCCGTAGGCTCTTGTCGGAATACGATACTCATCATTGCGGAAAAGCGCAATGGCCTGCCGGTCAAATCTCTGTTTCCGTATTTCCTTTGGAGAACCGGTCGTAAACGATTCATCTTCAAAGCTCAGACGTTCTCCCACCGTGATCACAACTCGGCTTAAACCAAACTGCTGTAGTTTTTCTGCGATACATGCAGCATTATCTTCACTTTCCAATAAAACACAAACGTATCGGTTCTCACGAATAATCGGCACCATATCCAACGAACGTCCATGAAGACTTACCAGCTTTACATCAGCCATAGATATGCCGCTCTTGCTCAGAAAGTATTGAATACTCGAAACACCTGGATAATTTACAAGCGAAACACCCGTCTCCCCTGTCGCATCTTTCTGCATATCTCCAATCGCTTTTCGCAATGAAACCGCACCACTGTATACACTTGTATCTCCGGTAAAGACGGCTGAAAATCTCTCTATTTCCGGATGTTCTTCAATAAACGTAAGAATTTCATTGTTTCCGTTTGCTTCAAATAAGAGCCTGTTCTCCGGTTTATTTTCCAGAACCGCCATGGCCGTAGTCAATGCCCTTTTGGCGCCCAAAACTGCCTGCGAATCCTGTATGGCCTTAACTGCCTGCCGCGTCACAAGCTCCGGGTTTCCGGGACCTACACCGATCACATTCAATACTCTCATGCCTCTTCCTTTCTCATATTTACGTCCACGGTGTTGTATGGAATCTCAATACCATTGGCCATAAAATCTCTCACTATATGTTCCCGCAAATTACTGCAGGCAATAAAATTCTCATCAACGGTTTCTGTCCAGACCGTAAATTTGAGAATCATTCCGTTCGATGAAACACTGCTTACAAGTATGCCCGGATGTTTCTGACAAACCAGCTCTTCTTCCGCAAGATTTTTATAAATCAATTCCCTTGCTTTTTCGATACTGGATGTATAAGAAATTTCAAAAAACAGAAAATTTCCGACCTGCTTTGTATAATTGGTGTTGATGATCACGGACTGATCCACTACGCTGTTCGGTATAATACAGGTTTGCCCATCATACTGTGCAATTACGACATGCCGTACCGTCATGTCCTGTACGATACCTTCCGCTACCGTACTGCTGCCATGAACGATCTTTACTTTCTGCCCAACCTCCAAAGGTCTTGATGCACTGATGCTGAACCCCGAAATCACATTTCCCAGTGCCTGCTGTGCGGCAAAGGTCAGTACCGCAATGATCAGAGTACCAGACTGCAGGATCGCAGCACTGATGTCTCTTGCAATATCAAACTGCGCCATAACGGAATAGATACCGACAAACAATATTGTGATATTCACCGCACTTTTTAAAAATTTAAATACCAGACTGTTCTTTCTAGTCAGAAGCTTTTTAAATGACGCATTGGAAATATATAAAAGAATGCCGAAAATCAATACCGTACTGCCTAAACTGATTAGTTTTCCACTGTTTATCTCCATACACCTTTTTTGATCCGGACTTGACCGGATCATTCCTTTCTCCCGGATACCTGCGGGCTGATCTGCTCTTAAGCATATTTCTAGTATAACATAACAGCACAGGTTCCCGATACAAAAGTGTATCGACTCCCTGTGCCATGTCTTTACATATTCTCGATGTTTTGAATATCCTGCGTAAGATCTTTTAGAAGTACATCTCCATGTAACTTTCCTTCAAAAAAGTGCTTACGGCAAAGCGGTACATAAGATTCATTTCCTCCCAGCATAACCTGGGCTCCGCTTCGTACCACCTTTCCATTATTAAAACGCGTATTGAAATGTGCCTTTTTTCCGCACCAGCAAAGTGTCGGAATCTCTTCAATCCGATCGGCCAATTCACACAGTCTCTTGGAGCCGGAGAAAAGCTGACTCTGGAAATCAGTCATCAATCCGTAACAAATTACCGTAATGTCATGCTCATCAACGATATGGGCAAAAGCTTCCACCTCTTCCGGCGTCATAAATTGCGCCTCATCGATTACAATTACCGAATGCCGGTCAAATACCATATCCGGAAGTCTTTGCAGGAAATTGCTCACGATTTCACATTCAGCATGAAGCCCGATCCTTGATTTTATCGTATCCTTTCCATCTCGCGTATCGGTTGCAGGCTTCAGCAGATATGCCTGATATCCTTTCTCCAGATAATTATACCGTACCATCAATGCATTCGCCGTTTTAGAACTTCCCATAGCTCCATAGCGAAAAATCAACTTTGCCATACTTTTTCCTTTTTCCTTTTTCCTTTTCTCTTTACGCTTCTTAGCCTAAAAAACGCTTGTAATAACTTTTGCTGTCTTCATATCCATTGGAACGAAGCACCATGTTGATCACATGCTCTGCCGCCTTTCGAATCTCCTGTCCATGAAGACGTCCTTCCTGAAATGCCTGACGAATATTGTCAAGATCACTCTGGAACCCCGGCATGATCAGATCGTTACCTGCCGCAGTGCATAAGTACGGAATCGATCCGCCATATTCCAGCGTTGTAGTCCAATCGGTCATAATGAGTCCCTTAAAGTTCCACTCCCGACGGGCCACTTCTGTACAGAGATCTTTGTTGTTGGCGCTGTGCACCCCATTGATCTTGTTATAAGAAGTCATCATGCACATAGGCTGGGATTCCTTTACTGCAATTTCAAACCCACGGAGATAAATCTCACGAAGCGCTCTCTCGGAAACCACGGCGTCCGTACCCATACGATTATCTTCCTGATTGTTGCAGGCAAAATGCTTGATCGTGGTTCCGACACCCGGCATGGATTGAACGCCTTCCGTCATCGCTGCCGCCATTTTACCGCTTACTAACGGGTCTTCTGAAAAATATTCAAAATTACGTCCACAGAGCGGATTACGGTGAATATTCATTCCCGGTGCCAACCACCAGCTGATGTGGTACGTTTCCATTTCCATAGCAACACCGCGCCCGATCTGCTTCACAAGATCAGTGTTAAAGGTCTGTGCCAGACATACTCCCACCGGAAATGCCGTTGTATACTGATAATACGTCTGGTACTCCTCCGGATGTTCATTTTCTGCTGCAAAAAAGCCGTTTTCAAATCCGCCCAGATTTCCGATGGAACGAAGCTCACCGGTTTCCCGATGCACTTCATAACTTTTTAAGAGGCGAAGCCCTGCCGGTCCATCGGCCATAGTAATTCCCGGAATATGAAGCATTTCCTTCAACGCTTCCGATGTTTCTCCCGCAGCCCCCGGTACTTTTAATGCAGAAGCACCTATAGCCTCCGTACAATCCAATATTCTTCCTGCCAATAATGGAATCAGATCTTCTTCACGCAATCCCTCGGCAATCGCATTGGCCATATGATCAAGTTCATCCATCTGATAGCAGAAAGCCGGTTCCGCGCCTGGCGTAAATATCGTCTCCGTCAAAATCGGCTCAAATCCCGGAGCCTGATTTTCTGTATATACAAGCTGTATCTGACCAAGTTTTCCACTACGGCTTGCCCGCTTCATAAGCTCCCAATGCTCCTGCCATGCAGCGGTTTTTCTGCGAAGAACCTCTTCCGGAAGAACAAACTTAGGCAGTTCTTCCCTTAAAGGACAGATATGTTCCACCGTTTCCAGAACCACATCCTGCTCCACACGAAGTACGCCGGCAAGCATCAGATGCTCATCCAAAGAAGAAGTACCTGCAAAAATAGCATAATCGCCCTTTTCGATCTTCCATTGTGCTGCGGTCTCATCAAAGGATGCAAAATTTCTGACCGGTACGGTCACAGTCAGTTTTTCTTCTTCTCCCGGTGCCAGCAGCCGGGTCTTTTTAAATGCAATCAGACGTTTATATTCCTTCTCGATTCCTGTCTGCGGACAGGCGGCATAAAGCTGCAGTACCTCCTTGCCGGAATACAAATCTCCGGTGTTTCGTACGATTACACTTAATGTCATACCATCCGGTCCGGCGGAAGGAATACCCGGAATCAGCTGGAATTTTGTGTAACTTAGACCATACCCAAAGGAGAATTGCGGTTCGATGCCCGCACGGTCAAAGTATCGATAGCCTACATAAATTCCCTCTTCATAAACCGTTTTTTCAAGGTCTCCGTCCTGTGCACCAAAATGCTCCGCTGCCGGATAGTCCTGATATGTTTTGGCCCAGGTATCCGTAAGCTTGCCGCTCGGATTGATCTGTCCGGTTAAAACATGGGCAAGTGCATTGCCGCCTTCTTCACCGGCCTGCGACATGAGAAGTATACCCTTGATTTTTTCAAAGGAGAGCAGCGTCTGAAGATCCATGACCCCACCCATATTAAGAACAACGATAATATTCTTCACCAGCTGTGACAGAATGACTAAATCCTGAATTTCATGCGCATTCAGCTCATAATCACCTTTTTCCAATTTTCGGTCGCTGGCTTCTCCGGCCGTACGGGAAATGACATAAACAGCGGTTTCTGCATCACGTATATCGTCATCGGAAATATCGGCTCCATCCGGCATTTGAAACGGATTTTTTGCATAGACGTCAAAAAAAGTCGGACTGTCAACTCCACCGGCTTCCTCAATCAGTTTCTTTTTCCATGTTTCACGGGCACACTGGTAACGCTCCAGATAATCGCTGAGCCAATCCTCTGAAGTAATATGAAAACCCGCTATCTTCATCCCTTCCAATACACTTACACTGCGGCGCACATTAACATCACCGGATCCTGTTCCGCCTTTTACGGTCGTAATGGCTCCACTGCCAAAAAGTGCAATATTCTTCTTGGTATTGACCGGAAGTATCCCTTCATTTTTCAGAAGGACTATTCCTTCCTCCGCTGCCTTTCTCGCTAAAATCCGGTTTCTCTGTTCAAGTTCCGTCACATCCTCCACCGGAAATCCGGATCTCTGAAATTCATTGATTTTCATGCTCTACCTCACGCTGTTTATTCTAAGTTTATTTTACGATTCCTTTTCTTGATATTTATTCATCATCGCTGCGATGTCCTTTTTTACCTTTTCCCGCAATGCAAGAGGCTCCAAAATCGTCACCTTAAGCCCATACTGCAGTGCCCAATACTCCATGGCGTTTTCATTGCACCGGATCCGTACCTGCATGGTACCGGTATCCTTATCGACTTTTACCACCTGAAAATCCCGACCAAACCAATCAATCAGTTCATCCATGGTACTTTGCTTCGTCTCCAAAAGCACACTGATGGTATTACCGGAAAACATATAAATATGTTCGGCCATATGCTTAGGCAGATTCAGACCATTCTCCATTCCATCCACAGAAGCCAGATCCTTAGCCTGCTCCGGAAGCATTTCCATATCGGTCATTTTATCGATGCGATAGTGAGAAATCGTATTGTATTTATCATAATTTCCAACCAGATAATACCGGCCATTGGATATAACAATCTGATACGGATTGAATATAAACGGTTCCGGACGTTTTTTCATCATTTTGAATTCCGTATTATATGTGTTGTAAATGAACCGGATCTTCTTTTTCTGTTCAATCGCTTCATCAATAATATCAAGGTTGATCATGACCTGTTTGTTATCCGTGTGCTGCAGATCTGTAAAATTCGATACATGAAGCACTCGCGGTGAAAAATAACAGTTTCCCAATCGGGACAGTTTTCCGATCAACGCTTTAGCCTGGGTTTTCGAAAGCGACTTGGAAAACACTACAGAATTGATCAAAAGCTGTAGTTCCACATTATCAAAATCTCTGGACATGAGGCGATATCCATCTTTTCCCATATCAATGTCAAATCCAAAATCCAAAAGATATTCAACATTGTTTTTTACGGAACGTCGATCACACTCCATTCCATAGTCTTCCTTTAGCTTCCTTAGGATATCCTGTTGCGTCAATGCATGGCTCTCATCCGAATAATCCTTTAATACTTCCAACACCAGCATATTGAGCATTTTTTTATTACCGATCGCATGATCAAACATGGTTCTGATACCTCCACTACGATCAAAAACACTCCTGTCATCTTATCATAGAACACGGTAAATGAGAAGAAATCCCTTTTGAAACAGACAACGACCCCTTTTGTCTATATGCCGGAAAATCCGGGCATATGACAAAAGAGGTCGTTATAGGAAATAGTGGAAAAAATTATTTATTACTTAAGCCTTTGCCGCCTGCACAATCAGCTTAATATAGTTGGCCGTATCAGCCAGTGTTGCGCCGGATACCGCATCTGCTGCATTATCCTTACCGGAAAGCGCTTCTGCGTCTGCTACAGAATGGCCATTTACTGCATTCTGGATGGCATCGAAATTGTCATCAATACGCACTGTTGCATTGGCCTTTTCCTTCATATTACCGCTGTAATATTCTGCATTCACTCTCTTGGAGGCAAGTACCTTACCCTCAACAAATCCCTTTCCGAAATCCGCATCCGAATTTGGAACACCGGTAACAGAAGTTTGATCTGCCGGCATCATCTGGAATTCATCAAGGTAACTAAGAATGATCTGCTCACCGTTTACAAGCGCTGCTGCCGTTGTGAAACACTTTGTACCATGTGCTGCACCTACAAGCACATTCAGCTTGAGATCCTTTACATCTCCATCAAAAGAAACCGCTGCATTTTTCTTTGCCGCTTCTGCAGCATCTGCAATTGCATTAAGATAGCCTGCCGTGTCGGCCAATGTTGCACCGGATACCGCATCTACAGCGTTATCCTTTCCAGCAGCTTCCCGAATTTCTGCGACCGTCTTTCCGACAGCAAAATCCTGAATTGCATTAAAAGAATCGGCAATCTTTGTTGTGGCATTTGCCTTTTCCTTCATGTTGTTACTATAGAATTCATTGTTGACTCTTTTGGATGCAAGCACCTGCTTTGTACC
>ONLM01000279.1 GCA_900318695.1 uncultured Eubacteriales bacterium
GTTCGTTTTGTCTTAGAGCGTCAGGTAGAAGATATGATGTCCCGTCATGACGAGGCCAGAGGTCTTTACATCAAGGGTTCCGCACTTGCACCTGCATTTGGTATGATCGGTACTCTGGTTGGTCTTGTAAACATGCTGAAAGGTATGGACCTTTCCGGATCCGGCGGTGCCAGCTCTCTGGGCCAGGATATGGGTGTCGCACTGATCACCACATTCTACGGTTCTTCTTTATCAAACGTAGTTTTCCACCCGATCGCGCAGAAGCTTGCGATCCGTGAAGATGAAGAAGTTCTCTATTGTTCTACTGTAATTGAGGGTGTAATCTCTATACAGGCGGGTGAAAACCCTAAGTATATCCGTGAGCACTTACTGGCTTCCCTTCAGCAGTCTCAGCAGAAGAAGCTTCTGAAGAAGGCCGGTGGTGATGGAGGAGCTAAGTAATGAAGAAAAAAGGCGGCGGAGGCGAAGAAGGTGGAAACTGGATGGACACCTATGGTGACCTCGTTACACTGCTTCTTACCTTCTTTGTACTCCTTTATTCCATGTCATCCATTGATAACAAGAAATGGGATATTTTTGTACGTTCCATCTATCCGGATGGTATGACACCTAGTGAAAAGGCTGCTAACTCACCTCTCTTGAATAAGGAAAAGGTCGAAGAAGACAGCGAGGAGCCTACAGAAGCGGTCCTTGGTGATCCGGAATTACCAAAAGAGGAAATCACTCCTGCAGATGTCAGCCAAATGTATCTGCAGCTCGCCAAGGCTTTAAACCAAGCCGGTGTAGAGGGAGTTACAATTTCCCGAGGAAAGGATTATACTTTTGTTGTATTCAAGGATAAGGCTTTCTTTAAGGGTGACAGCTCTGTATTGACAGAGCAGGGACAGCTTACGTTAGATGTCTTCGCAAAGACCATTGCTCCCGCAAATGATTTGATTTCTCAGATCAATATTATGGGACATACGTCACAGGCTGATCCAAATCGTTTAAACAATGTTCGAAACGACCGCATGCTTTCTTCCATGAGAGCTGCCGAAGTTTCTATTTATTTACAAAACAAGCAAATCGTAGACCCAGAAAAACTCGTAAGCATCGGCTATGGGCAGTTCCGTCCGTTGGAATCCAATGCCACCGCCGAGGGAAGAGCAGCAAACCGCCGTGTAGAAATTCTCCTGATCGACAAGGATGGGGAAGCCGTCGATATGGATAAAATCTATAAGGAGTTTGCAGAAGGTGCCAACGCAGATACCACTGTAATTACAACCGGTAATCCAAACACCCAGCTTCCGGAAGGGGCAGTCAGCACTCCGGATTCTAATACAACGGTAATTGAAACAATACCGGATGTGGGTACAAATGATACCACAAACATCACGCCGGCCGACAATGGAATGCCAGCACAGGCTGATGCACATGCAAATGTTCAGGATTCTTCCGTGCTTGATCAGGCATCCTCCGTTTCTGTCGGTAATTAAAGACAGTAAGTTACAGCTTGCCTATTGTTTTAGGGGAACATATGTGGTTTACTATAGCAACACGTAGTATTAAGCAGTAATATGGAGTATTTTAGGGTATGGCAGACGTACTATCGCAAAGTCAGATTGATGAACTATTAAAGTCCATGGCTGGCGGCGGTTCATCGGAACCCAAAGCGGAAAAAAAGGAAGCGCCAGTCGCAGCGGCAACACCGGTTGCATCAGCAAAGGCGGAAAAAAAGCCTTCCGATGAATACAACAAATATGATTTCTATAGTCCGCGAAAATTCACAAAGGAGAAAATCAAGCTTCTTCGTAGTATTTTTGAGAACTATGCACGAATCCTGACCTCCCAGGTCAACGGTGTGTTCCGAGCCATGACCGATATCACTGTCATGGAACTCCGCGAAAGCCGCTATTATGAGTTTGTAAACTCATTCCATGAAAATGATTGTATGACCCTCATTGATACCTTCATTGAGGATAAGGGCAAAAACAATGTGCCTATGATGGCTTATGTCACGCCTGGATTGATCATCACTTTGATCAACCATATGCTTGGCGGTGGCGATCAGGTCATTAAAGTAGAAGACAATTATCGTTATTCCGATGTTGAAATGGCGCTGTATAAGCGCGTATTGGAATATATCATTCATGCACTGGATGATGGTTTCTCCAATTACATCAATATCGATTTCAAGATGCA
>ONLM01000218.1 GCA_900318695.1 uncultured Eubacteriales bacterium
CGCATGATGAACCTTTTGACTCAGCATCCAGGCAGAATTCACGGAAAGATAAGGATCATAACCATAGACCTCCATTCCCAGCGCTACGGCGGCATTGGCAACCAAAACACCAATGGCACCAAGTCCGATTACGCCTATGGATTTGCCTTTGATCTCGATACCGGCAAATTTTTTCTTGGCCTTCTCTGCTGTCTTTTTGATTTCCGGATCAGCCGCATTGGCACGAATCCATTCCGCACCGCCAATCAGGTCACGGCTTGCAAGCAGAAGCCCGGCGATAACCAGTTCCTTAACGGCATTGGCATTGGCACCCGGTGTATTGAAAACAACGATACCCTGCTCCGCACAACGCTCCAGCGGAATATTGTTTACGCCTGCACCGGCACGGCCAATAGCACGCAAAGTCTTCGGAAATTCCATATCATGCATATCGGCGGAACGAACCAGAACACCGGCGGCATGATCCAGTTCCTTTACCAGCGTATAGCCTTTCCGGAATTTATCGGTACCGACCGGGCTGATATTATTAAGGCAATATATTTCGCGATCCTTCATGCTGCTCCTCCTTATACATTATCCTTTTCAAAACGATCCATAAACTGCACAAGTGTCTCGACACCGGCCTTTGGCATTGCATTATAAAGAGAAGCGCGCATACCGCCCACGGTGCGATGTCCCTTCAGATTCTTGAGCCCCGCCGCAGAAGCCTCTGCTATGAACTTTGCATCAAGATCCGCATTCCCGGTTACGAACGGAATATTCATAACCGAACGATCCTTCTTTACGACCGTACCCTTGAACAGCTTGGACTGATCGAGATAATCATATAAAATGGCCGCTTTTTCTTCATTGCGCTGCTTCATAACCGAAAGCCCGCCCATTTCCTTTAGCCACTGGAACACAAGGCCGCATACATAAATATTGTAGCAAGGCGGCGTATTGTAAAGAGAACCGCTGTCCGCATGCGTCTTATACCGAAGCATGGTCGGCGTACCCGGGAAAACCTCTTCGCGAATGAGATCTTCACGAATCACAACGATGGTCACTCCGGCCGGACCGACATTTTTTTGAACGCCGCCCCAGAGAAGACCGTATTTCGTAACATCCATCGGCTCGGAAAGAAACATGGAGGAAACATCGGATACCAAATCCTTACCCTTTGTATTCGGAAGCTCATGTATCGTCGTTCCGTAAATGGTATTGTTCTGGCAAATATAAACATAATCCGCCTGGTCATCGATTGGAAGATTGGAAAGGTCCGGAATATAGGAGAAATTCTTGTCTGCTGAAGATGCGACCACATGTACTTCTCCATACATTTCCGCTTCCTTGGCCGCTTTCTTTGCCCACTGTCCTGTAACAATATAATCCGCAACACGGTTTCGCATCAGGTTCATCGGTACCATCGCAAACTGCGTATTGCCGCCGCCCTGCAGAAAAAGGACTTTATAATTCTCCGGAACTCCCAGAAGCTCCCGGAAATCTTCTTCCGCGGCTGCTAAAATATTCTGGAAATCCTTCGATCGATGAGACATTTCCATTACGGACATTCCGGAACCATGGTAATCAACCATTTCTTCTGCAGCCTTCCGAAGCACTTCCTCCGGTAGTACGGCTGGGCCTGCGCTGAAATTAAATACTCTGCTCATCGTTATACTCCTTCTGCTCATACATTTTTAATCCAATGTTCTGCTACTATATGATCCGTCCGAACACAAATAACGAAGTCATGTTTTAGTGCGTTAACACTTTGTATTGGATATAGGTCATACTATAGCACCGCTTACATTTAACTTATGTATTAAATTATTTTATGTATTAACATTTGTACAATTTACGTGTTTCGTCGGCGAGATTTTTGCGTGTTTAGCAGGAGAATTTCTCTATTCCATTCAGCGAATGCGGGAAGCGACCTGATCTCCCATTTCGCTTGTGGAAATACAAATCGTGCCCATGGCCTCCGGATCCAAAATGTCTCTGGTACGGAAGCCGTCACGCAGCGTGTCAGCCACCGCCTCTTCCACAGCATTGGCCTCCGCGTCCAGATCCAGCGAGAAACGAAGAAGCATGGCGGCACTCAGAATCGTTGCCAGTGGATTGGCAATATTCTGCCCCGCAATATCCGGTGCAGAACCTCCGGATGGCTCATATACTCCAAAGTGATCTTCCCGAAGTGACGCCGATGGCAGCATACCCAAAGAGCCGCTGATTTCCGCCATTTCATCCGACAGAATGTCTCCAAACATATTTTCCGTAACCACAACATCAAACTGCCCCGGATTCCGAACCAGCTGCATGGCCGTGGAATCCACCAGTGCATGATCCAGCACCACCTCCGGATACTCCTGCGCCACTTCTGTCATAATCGACCGCCACAATCTGGAGGAGTCGAGGACATTGGCCTTATCCACCGAGGTCACATGACAGTTCCGTTTAGCCGCAATTTCAAATGCTTTCTTTGCAATACGGCGGATTTCATAGTCATGGTACACCAGTGTATCGGTAGCCACGGTACCTTCCTCCGTAGTTTCAATTTTCCGGGCACCGTAATACAATCCTCCGGTCAGTTCCCGCACCATCATCACATCAAACCCCTGCATGATGATTTCTTCTTTTAACGGGCATGCTTTCCGAAGTTCCGGATACAGCCTGGCCGGTCGGAGATTGCAGAACAGTCCCAGCGATTTTCTAAGCTTCAAAAGTCCGGCTTCCGGTCGTTTTTCCGGCGGCAGCGTATACCAGGGCGATACCCCCACCTTGCCGCCAATGGAGCCCATCAGCACCGCATCGTTCTTCTGGCAGGTTTCAACTGCCTCCTCTGTAAGCGGCTCTCCAAAACGGTCAATGGAGCAGCCTCCCATAAAGACTTCTGTATATGTAAACTCATGCCCATATACCTTTGCAACCTGATCCAGCACTTTCACGGCTTCCCGCACAATTTCCGGCCCGATTCCGTCTCCCGGAATCACCGCAATCTTTTTATTCATCGTTACGCCTTTCGTTTTTTTACTGATTTTTCGATTTCACGATATTTTATATCCTTAAATTTCTATCGATCCTGTATCCGCTTTTATTACTCATACTTATCATAAATTATAATTTCATAACCTTTTGAATGCACATATTTTATTTATATAGGAGTTATAATTCATCTTCCGCTCGTATGAGTACCGTGTTATACTGTTAAAAACGCAAACAATCGTTCAGAACTACCACGACCGGACTTTTCCCGAAAAGCCGTCATGGGAGAGGATATTTTTATGGAACATCATGAATTTAAAATACATTCCGATTTCGCCCCAACCGGTGATCAGCCGGAAGCCATCGATCGTCTGGTGGCCGGTTTCCGCCAGGGAAACCAGTTTGAAACATTGCTCGGCGTCACCGGATCCGGCAAAACATTTACCATGGCCAATGTCATTCAGGCTTTGCAGAAGCCGACCTTGATCATTTCCCATAATAAAACACTGGCCGCACAGCTGTATTCCGAGATGAAGGACTTTTTCCCGGAAAATGCCGTGGAATACTTCGTTTCCTATTATGATTATTATCAGCCGGAAGCCTATGTACCGTCCACGGACACCTACATTGAGAAAGATTCCGATATCAACGATGAAATCGACAAGCTGCGAAACTCCGCCATGGCCTCTCTTTCCGAACGGGATGACGTGATTGTCGTTTCCTCCGTATCCTGCATCTATGGTCTCGGTGCCCCGACCGAATACCTGAATATGGCCATTTCACTTCGTCCCGGAATGGAAAAGGACCGGGATCAGCTGATCCGTCAGCTGATCGATTGTCAGTACAATCGAAACGATATGGATTTTAAGCGCGGTACCTTCCGTGTTATGGGCGATGTGGTCGATGTCTTTCCGGCCAGTGAAGGAGAAGAAGCCTATCGTATCGAGTTTTTTGGCGATGAAATCGACAGCATAAAGCGCATCAATGCTTTAACGGCAAAAGCTACCGCCACGATGGAACACATCATGATCTTCCCGGCCAGTCCTTACGTTATTCCACAGGAAAAACTGAATCTCGCATGCAACAACATCCTGGCCGAACTGGATGAACAGGTGAATTATTTCAAATCAAATGACAAGCTTCTGGAAGCACAAAGAGTATCGGAACGAACCAATTACGATGTCGAAATGCTGAAAGAAACCGGTTTCTGCTCCGGCATTGAAAACTACACAAGACATCTGAATTTTGCCCAGCCGGGTGAACCGCCTTATACCCTTATGGACTATTTCCCGGAAGATTATCTCATCATCATCGATGAGTCGCATGTAACGCTTCCGCAGGTGCGCGGTATGTACAATGGAAATCTGAGCCGTAAGACCACTCTGGTGGATTTTGGGTTCCGTCTTCCATCTGCTTTAGACAACCGTCCTCTGAACTTCGGCGAATTCGAGCAGAAAATCGATCAGATGCTTTTTGTCTCGGCAACTCCGGGAGAATATGAAGCAGAGCATGAACTCCTTCGTGCAGAACAGATCATTCGTCCGACCGGTCTTCTGGATCCGCCGATCGAAGTACGGCCGACCAAAGGGCAGATCGATGATCTCATTTCCCAGATTCATAAAGAAATCAAAGAAAAGCACAAGGTTCTTGTTACAACCCTTACGAAACGTATGGCGGAAGATCTGACAAAATATCTAAAGGAGGCGGATATCCGTGTCAAATATCTGCATTCCGACATTGATACACTGGAACGCGCCCAGATCATACGGGATATGCGTCTTGATAAATTTGATGTACTCGTGGGAATCAACCTGCTTCGTGAGGGACTCGATATTCCGGAGGTGGCTTTCGTTGCCATTCTGGATGCCGATAAAGAGGGATTTCTCCGTTCGGAAACCTCTCTCATTCAGACCGTTGGCCGTGCGGCCCGTAATGCGGAAGGCCATGTTGTCATGTATGCCGATACCATTACCGACTCAATGCGTCATACCATCGAAGAAACCGAACGACGTCGTAAAGTACAGATGGCCTATAACGAAGCGCACGGCATAACCCCGACAACCATCCATAAGGCGGTAGCCGATGTGATTGCCATCTCCCGCGCCGCAACCAGCGATGACCTGAAGGGAATCAAAAAAGATCTGGAATCCATGACGCATCAGGAGATTGACAAACTCATCCGTGAGCTTTCGAAAAAAATGCGTGCCGCCGCTGCAGAGCTTAATTTCGAAGATGCTGCAAAATATCGTGATAAGATTGAGGAAATTCGAAAGCAGCAGGAAAAGGGCGACTAAAAAGAGCATTTTCATAAAATGTCTTTCATTTTAAATTGATAAAATAAAAAAGATGCAGGAAAGAAATTTTCTTTAAGAAATATTCTTTCCTGCATCTTTTTTCGTTTTAAGAACGCTTGCAATGTTCCTAGGCGGACTCGAACCGCCACTACTGGCGTCGGAGGCCAGCGCTCTATCCAGTTAAGCTATAAGAACCCATCGTCGGAATGTTCACTCCGAAACGAACTTCTAAAGTATAAAACATTCTTCATTAAATTGCAACTGTGATATTTCTATATGGAAGAATTTTCATTTTTATATTTCCGTCGGATTGAAATTTATTTTTACTCATGCTATCATATCTAAAGAGTATGGGATCGTGAAATATAGGAAAGGAGTTCAGGGATTGTTCCCTGACAAAGGGAGATACATCATGCAGGAAGATTATTTATCAAAAATACGTTCTGCTTATAACCAGTTCACGAAAGCAGAAAAGAAGGTTGCAGACTACATCCTTCGTTATCCTAAAAAAGTGCTGTTCATGTCTATTTCCGACCTGGCAGAAGCATGTGAGGTAGGCGATACTTCCGTATTCCGTTTCTGCAAAACCATGAATGTAAAAGGATATCAGGATTTCAAGATGATGCTGAGCCTCAGTATGCGTCAATCCGAAAATGCTTTGGAAAGCAATGACGACAAAAGCATTACTCTCGAAGATAATATTTCAGAGCTTGCAAAAAAGGTTCTGCAGGAAAATGTTTCCGCGATTCAGGAAACCTATAATTTGATTGATCTGAAACAAATGACCA